>JAGXRZ010000053.1 GCA_018335585.1 Selenomonadales bacterium | reverse complement strand
TCTGCTTCATAGCCTTGACCATGATTCGACTTATCCAATACAAAATCTTGAACTTTCAAGGCAAGGATCTGCTTAATGAGGATGGCTGGGAGTCCGGTCTATCGGCAGATCGGATCAAAAAGGCGTTGGCTTCATTCCAAGCTGATGCTTTACCCGCAGGGTACTATCGTCTAACCAAGCCAAATGAGGACATGCGAGTGATCCTTGAATCGCTCAGGATCAAAGGCGACCTAAGGTTGCCGACGGCCAGCGAACTGCGCCGCCTCAAATACAGCCTCGACAAAGCCACAGAGATGTGACTACATTTCTATACCCGCCAGTACCGACAAAATCTCCTGCAACCACAATGGTTTCAGGAGATTTTGTTCCCTTGGCATCTGTTAAACTCGGGCATAAGTCAATGGTCAAGGCGTTTCGTCTCATAGACAACAATCCCAGCAAGAAAGTCGGTTCCGGAGCGGTAATATGCCTAGCCAAGGCGCGCTTGCCTTTGACAGAGCACGTTTGGGTCCTGCCGGTGACCATGATATAACGACGTCTATCGAGCCCGAGAGTTCGCCTGCCTGCCATTACAGAAGGCTAGCTGCCTCATGGTCGGCCACTAAGGTGACATCGGGGTGTGTCTGCAACACAGAGGCAGGCACGCGAGGGTCTACGCTGCCGCAGAGGGCTAGGCGCAGGGCCTCGCTTTTATTTTTGCCGCTTACGAGAAGCAGAATCTTCTTGGCCTCGAGGATATTTCTAATGCCGAGGCTGATTGCGAAGCGCGGCACCTGCGAAGGGTCGGCAAAGTGGCGTGCATTCGCGGCAATCGTTGCTTGGGTAAGACCTACGCGGTGTACACCTTGCACAAAGCTCGTGCCGGGCTCGTTAAAGCCAATATGGCCGTTCTGCCCTAGACCAAGTATCAACAGGTCTATGCCGCCGCACGCAGCAATTCGCCGCTCGTAGCGCGCGCACTCAGCGTTGACGTCTAGAGCAAGAGCGTCAATGAGATGGATATTGTGCGGAGCAAAATCCACCTGTCCTAACAGATTGCGGTATAAAAAGAAGCTGAAGCTAGCTGGGTCAGCGGGCGCCACCCCGACGTACTCATCTAAAGCAAAGGCCGTTGCCTGTGCGAAACTTAGGCCTGACTCTCGGTGCATACGCACCAGTTCAGCGTACATAAGGCGGGGCGTCTCACCCGCCGCCAGCCCTAAGGCACAGGCGGGCTTGTCGCGCACTGCGCGCCCAACCAGCTGTGCCGCCCAAAGGCAGGCCTCACTGTGTGAGGAAGCTACTACACTGCGCATTTGCTCACCTCCTGTACACGCACTCGCCGCGCACATAGGTCTGGCTGATGTTTAAGTCCCGGTCAAAAACGGTTATGTCGGCATCTAGTCCTACAGCAAGGCGGCCTTTGCGCTGCGACAGGCCAAGCACGCGCGCGGGATTAGCTGTAACTAGCTGCACCGCCTTGGGAAGAGACAGCCCCGTGTTGGCCATAAAGTTGCATACAGCGCGGTCTAGCGTCAGGGCGCTGCCAAAAAGCTGTCCGGTAGGGAGACGCACGGCGTTCCCCTGCAGGGTCACTGTCTTGCCATATAGCTCGTAAGTGCCATCAGGCAATCCGGCCATGGTGCTATCGGTAACGAGAACAATTCTCTCCGCGCGCTTAGTGCGAAGCAGAAGCCTCTGCATGGCGGGGTGCACATGGACGTTGTCGGCGATAAGTTCACAGTAGGCGTCGCTGTCGAGTGCCGCCCCGAGCGCGCCCGGCTCACGGTGATGCAGAGGAGCCATCGCGTTAAAGACGTGCGTAAACAGACAGGCCCCACCGGCCACGGCGTCCATTGCTTGCTCATACGTGGCGGATGTGTGCCCAACCGCAACCTTAACGCCATGCTCGATACACTGGACTATAAATTCCGCCCCACCCGGCAACTCGGGGGCGAGTGTAACGACTTTAGTTACGTCGCTAAATTCGGCCAGCAGCTCCGGCACAGGCAAAGCGAGGTGGCGGGCGTCGTGTGCCCCCTTAGCTCGCTCGCTAATAAAGGGGCCTTCTAGGTGACAGCCTAAAACGGCTGCGCCTGACGAAGCCCCCGCAGCTATCCGAATATGGCCGAGGACCTCTCGCAGGCGCGGGAGAGGGTACGAGATGGTGGTAGGCAAAAAGGCAGTTACGCCTGTAGAGGGGAGCTGGCGCGCCATTTTGACGAGGCCCAGCCCTCCTGCGTCAAGGGTGTCGCCGCCGCCAAACCCATGCACATGTATGTCGATAAACCCCGGCGCGACGAATAGGCCCCTCGCGTCAATCACCTCAGAAAACCTTCCCGTCGGGGGATGCGCCTCGTCGCTTAGGGCCACTATTTGCTCGCCAAATACTAGGCTATGCCCTAGGAGCACTTCGTCGGCTAGCACCAAAGCAGCGTTCACGATGGCTTTCATGCGCTCACTCCTCAGCAGAAGAAATTTGCGTGATGCCATTATGGCCAGCAGGAAACAGTCGGCATAGCGCGAATTGTTGGACTAGAGGTCTATACCAGTATAGCACTGACGCACGCTACCGGCAACGCAGGACTTTTCCCGGCAGGAAGGTGAGTAAGTGACGGCTAGTTTTTTTGGAGAAATGACTTTGCAGACGGACTCGCCCGTACCGCTGTACTTTCAGCTGCAGGCAATAATTAAGCGCCTGATTGAGACAGGGCATGTTTCCTGTGGCGACAGGCTTCCCTCCGAACGACAAATCGCCGAATGGGCCATGATTAATCGACTGACGGTGCGGCAAGCACTAGCGGCACTGGTAAACGAAGGCGTGCTCATCCGTAGACGCGGGCTGGGGACTTTTGTCGCACCGCCTAAACTAGAGCAAGGGTTAACGAAGCTGACCAGTTTTACCGAGGACATGCTTAGGCGCGGGTTATCCCCCTCTACTGTGGTGTTATCTCTCAGTGTGCAGGCGGCCGAGCAGCGCATAGCGCAGGCGCTCTGGCTCACGCCCGGCGAAGAGGTCATAGTGCTAGAGAGACTGCGTCTGGCAGATGATAAGCCCATGGCACTTGAGGTGTCGCACATGCCCTACCGCCGGTTCCCCGACTTTTTGACGGCAGAGTTCGATTTAGCCCGCACCTCGCTGTACGAACTACTGCGCCGCCACTATAATGTTGAGTTTGCCCGCGCCATCGAAACGCTCGAGGCGCGTTCCGCTCTAAGCCGCGAGGCAGAGCTGCTCGGTATTGCCAGCGGGGCTCCTCTCCTGGCGCGCGAACGCACCACCTTAGACAGAGCAGACGTCCCGCTTGAACATGTGCGTTCGCTCTATCGGGCGGATCGCTACAGATTTGTAATCGAGGTGGTAAAGTGAGGCAGACCGGTTTTTTTGCGGGGGTAGACGGGGGCGGGACTAAGACCGAGGCTTGCATTACCGATGCCTACGGAGCTGTTTTGGGTAAGGGTAGCAGTGGCCCCGCTAACCATTTCACTGCCGGCGGGCAGCAGGCCATGCAGGATGCGGTTGCCGCGGCTCTAACTGCCGCCTTGGCAGAGGCCTCGCTACACGACGAGCAGCTATCTGCCATTTGTATAGGTCTTGCCGGGGTAGGCAGGGCCGAGGAGCGACGCGTTGCACAGGAGGCTTTGCGGCTGCTGTGGCCGGGCACACCGCTCTTAGTTACGGAAGACAGCCGAACGGCCCTCGCTGCGGCCCACGGCGACCAAAACGGCATCGTAGTGATTGCCGGCACAGGCTCAAACTGCCTGGGCAGGAATGGCGATACCTTTATCGGTCTTGGCGGATGGGGCGCATTGCTAGGCGACGAAGGCGGGGCATACGCAATAGCGCTCACGGCGCTACGCCAAGCGATACGTCTGCACGAGGGATTGCGGGGCGAAAAGTCGCCGCTGTTGGAGCGGTTTATGACTAGGCTTGCTCTCTCTGCTCCCCGCGACCTCATACCCTGCCTCGCGAAGATGTCTACCTCAGAGGTGGCCGCGTTAGCACCGTTGGTCTTTTCGTCGGCCAAGGCAGGAGATGCGCTATCCTCAGCCATTGTCAGTTCTCACGCAGAGACACTCGTCGAGCGTGCGGTAAAGGTAGCCGAGCTCCTGTCACTTGACGCGCCGCACATCGCGCTTGTCGGCGGTTGCTTCCGCGACGAGATGTATGTAGGGCGAGTATCTGCGTCACTGCAGGAAGCACTACTTCTGTCCAAGGTGTTTGTCTCGCTAGTTCCGCCGTGTGAGGGGGCAGCTAGTTTGGCGCGGGCGTTCTACGCCAAGACGCAGAGGGGGGATGTGGGCTATGCATAAACCACGCACGGAGCGGGCCAATCAGCGCACGGTTGACCTTGACCTGTGGTCGGTAGACCAAGTGCTAGCCGCCATACACGAGGAGGACGCTCAGGTACCACCCGCGGTGGCGGCGGTACTTCCGGCGATTAAGCAGGCGACAGAGATAGTTATAGCCTCTTTGACAGCAGGCGGCCGGGTTTTTTACGCCGGTGCAGGCAGCAGCGGAAGGCAGGCTGTACTTGATGCCAGTGAGCTTCCGCCTACTTTCGGCACGCTTGGCAAACGCTTTGTTGTGCTAATCTCGGGCGGTAAAGAGACGATGTTGGTCGCCGATGAAAAGGCCGAGGACGACCAAACAGCCGGTGTGGCGGCTGCGCGCGAACAAAACATAGGAGCCGCGGACGCCGTTATCGGGATTGCGGCCTCGGGGCAGACTCCTTTTGTCGCGGGTGTAATGGCTGAAGCTCGCGCACTAGGGGCAAAGACGATAGCTTTGGTGGGCGCGCCGGGTCGCCTGGTGACGCTCGCCGATGTGTCCATTTGCTTTGACGTCGGGCCGGAGGTAGTGGCAGGGTCGACAAGACTTAAGAACGGCACGGCGCAAAAGCTGATTCTTAACATGATTTCCACCGCGTCCATGATTGCCCTTGGACGAACCTACTCGAATCTAATGGCGGGGGCGAGCTCGCATAACGCTAAGCTTAACCGCCGGGCAATCGACATACTAACCGCCGCAACCGAGGTTACCGAGGACAAAGCAAGGCAACAGCTTGCCGACTGTACCGGGGAGTTAGACACTGCACTTGTCTCCCTGCTGTCCGAGCAACGCCCGGAAATAGCGCGCTCGGCGCTGCAGAACACCGGCGGCTCGATTAGGTCAGCTATCTCCCTAGCCTGCGGACAGCGGCAGTCGCCCGCACAGAGCCGCAGGGCATCGTTCACCCCCTTTGCAGCTGCTTTCGCGGTTGTGGAACGGGCAGTGGGTAACGGCGAGGGTAGCATCCCCGGAGCTGTGGCTGCTGTGCTGCGTCGCGGCCGCATTGAAGACATACGCGCCTTTGGCTTAGCAGTAAGGGCGCCGGAGCGCTTGCCAATGCAGTTGCATACCATTTTCGATGTGGCGTCGCTCACCAAAGTTATGGCTACGCTGCCTGCTGTTTTGCTGCTGGTAGAGCGCGGCCTAGTGCGGCTTGACGACCCGCTAGCGCTCTTTGTGCCGTATTTTGGCCAAGCAGGCAAGGGCAGGATTACGCTGCGGCACTTGCTGACCCACACTTCCGGTTTACCTGCGCACTTGCACCTCTGGCAGCTCAACTTGTCGGCCGCGGAGATGATTGACTACATTTGTGCACTGCCGATGGGTGAACAGGAACAACTAGGCCAGACCGTAGTCTACAGCGACCTCGGGTTCATGATGCTCGGTGAGCTAGTGCGCGCAGTCAGCGGCATGAGCCTAGCTGATTTTGCCCGCGACAATATTTATCTCCCCCTAGGCATGGACGACACGTGTTTTTTGCCTGGCCATGAAAAACGACGCCGCACTGCTGCGACCGAGTACCGCAGCGACTACGGCAGATTTATGTGGGGGGAAGTGCACGACGAAAATGCCCATGCCCTCGGCGGTGTGGCAGGGCACGCCGGGTTGTTTAGTACCGCGGCGGACATCGCGGTTTATGCTGCCATATGGCTAAACAACGGCAGGCACCGCGGCGAGGCTATTCTCTCACCGCACAGTGTAGCGTTAGCTACGGCTACGCATGTCGGCGGTGCGGAGCCGCGCGGCTTAGGTTGGCTGCTACCCTCACGCACACATTGCTCGGGTGGAGACTTTCTCTCGTGTGGCGCTTTTGGCCATACGGGGTTTACGGGGACTAGCTTGTGGTGCGCGCCGGCACACGACCTCGGCATAATTCTGCTCACTAATCGCGTGCACGCAGGCCGAGACAGCACCGACATCTACTCGCTACGGGCACGCTTCGCTAACGCAGTGGTGACCGGCCATGCGTAAGCTTGACCCTGCGCGTTTGTCTGTAGCCGAGAAGGCCGGACAAGTGATGATGTGTGGGTTCCTTTCGCCTGACCCTAATGCGGCCAGAGAAGCTGTGCTAGAGCTTGGGGTAGGCGGCGTCATCTACTTTAGCCGCAACCTAGGCACTCTAGCGGAAGTGCGCGCTCTGTCGGCAGCACTGCAAAGCATGGCACAGACATCGTCAGCGCAGTGGCCGCTCTTTATCGCCACCGACCAGGAGGGCGGGCCGGTTTCCCGGCTCAGCAAAGACGTGCCGCGCTGGCCGCCAGCCATGGCCCTTTCGGCCGCTAGTCTAGGCCTAGGGGACACAGGCTTCACACAGCAGATCTATTACGCCCTAGGGAGGGAACTTGCCGCCGCAGGCATCAATGTCAACTTTTCGCCGGTCTTAGATGTTAACGACACCCCCGAGAACCCAGTCATCGGAGTGCGGTCGTTTGGCGATGATGCGCAGTGGGTCGGCGCACTCGGGCAGGCGGCAGTGCAGGGGTTGACGGAAGCACAGGTTATGGCTGTAGGCAAGCACTTCCCCGGTCATGGGCACGCTAAGGAAGACTCGCATGCTGTGCTACCCCGGGTGGAGCGCGATAGAGAGGCGCTTTCTCGCATCGAGCTAGGGCCGTTCCGCCATAGCATACACCACGGCATTGCAGGCCTGATGACGGCGCATGTAGTCTATCCCGCGCTAGACCCAGATAAGCCTGCCACTCTCTCCCCCGCGATAATCCAAGGGGTCCTGCGCGACAGGCTGCAATTTGGCAGATTAGTCTTCACCGATTGTATGGAGATGTCGGCTATCGCCAAGGGGGTAGGCACGGCTAGTGGCGCGGTGCTGGCACTTAGGGCCGGGGCGGACATGGTACTTATCTCCCACAGCCCGGCAGTGCAGCAGGCGACACACGCTGCCATTTGCGAGGCTTTAGCTTCGGGCGAGCTGCCTATGCAGCGCATAGACGAGGCACTTGGCCGCATTGCCGCGGCTAAGGCGCGGTGGTGCACACGCGCAGAGCAGCCCCTTACTGCCACGGAGCGCGACGCCTTTGCTCGGCTCCGGGAGAATGCTTACGGCGCAGCTGTTACGGTGGTGCATGACGCACAAGCTCTCTTGCCCCTGCCCGACTGCCAAGGTGTAAAGCTTGTTGCCGCCCGCGACGATGGGGTGCTCCACAATGCACGCAAGAACTTGGGCCGACTCCTGCAAATAGGTGACGGACCTCCTACCCAGGGCGAGTGCCACACGGCCGTGGTCTTGGTACGCGGTCTGGCGACGGACGCAGTACAGGCGGTTACTATGCGGGAAATCGCACGTCGCTTTCTGCGCACTATAGTAGTGGCCGTAGGCGCGCCCTACGACCTAGCGGCCGCGCCCCCACACACCACACAGGTCTGTACCTACAGCACCGAACTACAGGCACTTGCCGCGCTGGCCAAATTGCTGTCAGGACAACAAAGCGCAGTCGGCAAGCTACCGGTGCGACTCTCGCAAACGAGCAACAGCACCCCGCCTTCCTGCTGACGGCAACAGCATTTTTCCCGCGACTACGGGGTGCGCAGCCCCGGTAACCTGAGGCAAAGTGTTGTCCACCCCGTGATAGGCATAGTAGGCCATTACCCCAAAGGCTAGAGCCTCACGGTCACGGGCAACAAGACCTATATCCTCAAAGGTGTACACAGGCACAGGAAGACACTGGCGCAGTGCTTGCATAAGCGTAGGGTTATACGCACCACCGCCGGCGACCAACACCTCGTCTAGCCCGCGCGGCAATACATAATCACGGTAGCCTGCGGCAATGCTCGCGGCTGTAAAGGCTGTCAGCGTAGCCATAAGGTCATAATTAGTGCATTCGACCTGAGCGGCGCACTGTAGCATCTGTTCTAAACAAAAAATCTCACGTCCGGTAGATTTAGGAGGTGGTAGCCGCAAATATGGGTGATGCAGCCAGGTGGCAAGAAGAGCCGAGTTGACCTTCCCGCACGCTGCCAATGCACCGTCGCAATCAAAGGCCAGGCCAAAGAACCGCTGTGCGGCTTCATCTAACAGGCAGTTCCCCGGCCCGGTATCGAAAGCCAATACTTGGCTACTATCGCCGTCCGCCGGCAGGTAGGTTAAGTTGGAAATGCCGCCTATGTTATGGATGGCCCTCGCAGATCCTGGTTTGTGGTACAACTGCAGATCCCCAAACGCCACTAAGGGTGCCCCCTCACCCCCCGCCGCCAAATCGGACTGGCGAAAATCGCAGATGACCGGCACGCGGCAACGTTCAAGCACCCAAGCAGCTTCGCCTAGTTGGAGTGTGCTCTTTACGGTAAAGCCCCGTTCTGGGTCAAGGCGAGGAATATGGAAGATGGTTTGCCCCGACAGTGACACCAAATCGACGACAAACTTATCGCACACGTTCCCGGCTAAGGCGGCATAGACGTGTCCAATCTCGGCGTGAAGCTCAGTGATAAGTGCGACGTTGCCGGAGGTGGAGCGCATTGCTCGCAGCAAACGTGCCCTAAGCGTGGGAGAATAATCTACGCGTGAACGCGCTACCACCGACCACTGAAGCCTGCCCGCTTCGACCGAAAAATTGGCTAACACCGCATCAACTCCATCAGCCGCAGTGCCACTCATTAGACTGAGTACGTGAAGTGGGAGCCATTCCATTTAAGAGCCCTCCTAGTCGCCGCATGCTAGTCTTTGACTCTATCATAACAAAATTAAGAAGGAGCGTGTCTATTGTGAAAATGAGGCTGCTGGCCACCACTCTCATCCTCGCCTTGGTAGCGACGATGACGGCTGTCGACTTCACTGCACAGGCAACAACCCCCTGGCGCGTGCTCATCAACAATGCGCCACTGCAATTCGATGTCCCCCCCGTTATTGAGCAAGGCCGCGCACTTGTGCCGATGCGGGCCATCTTCGAGGCGCTAGGGGCGACGGTACACTGGGACGAGGCTACCCGCACAGTTACCGCCTATCGCCGCGAGTCAGCGATTGTGCTAGTCATCGGCAGCCGTACGGCTTGGGTCAACGGGCCCTCGCGCACACTAGATGTCGCCCCGGGAATCGTGAACGGGCGCACCTTAGTACCACTGCGGTTTGTCGCAGAAGCGCTCGGGGCCGAAGTTACTTGGGACGGCCGGGTTACGATTGGCATAAACCACACTCCCTACATCACACCACCGCTAGGCGGTACGATTACTTTTGGTGCTACAGCCGACCCAATCATCCTAAACCCCATTATGTCGACCGACACAGGCTCAGCCTTTATCCACGGCCGCACTAACTGGGGCCTCGTGCGCATGAACGTCGAGAGCTTGCCGATGAACGCCATTGCCGACCGTTGGCAATGGGACCAGGCGACCCTTACGTGGCGCTTTTGGCTTAACCCGCGTGCTAGGTGGCAGGATGACGTGCCTGTCACCGCTCGTGATGTCAAGTTCACTTTTGACACCATCGCCCATGCCGATTACGACGGCCCACGCCGCGCCGTGGTGCAGCATGTGCAGGAAATCGTGGTGGTGAACGACCACACCGTCGATTTCCGCATGCGGCAAGTTGACGCGAGCTTCCTCTTCCGCATTGGCTTGGGGCTATTGCCTCACCATCTGCTAGGCAACGTTCCGGTACGCGAACTGCGCGGCCATGCCTTTAGCCGCAGTCCCATCGGCAACGGCCCGTACCGTTTTGTGCGTTGGGTTACCGGCCAGTTCGTGGAGTTAGTTCGCAATCCGCAGTTTTTCCAGAACCCGCGCCCCTACATTGAACGAGTGGTGGTTCGCACTTTCCAGGATGACGCCGTGCGCCAAGCCGCCTGGGAAGTCGGTGACATCGACTTTTTGGCTTCGATTTCGCCGGACGCCATCGAGCTCGTCAAGCGCAACCACTCTCACCGCGCGCAGTTCAGAGAGATAATGGTACATGGTTTTGACTCGATTACCGTCAATCTCGAACACCCGATCCTAAGAGACCGTGCGGTACGTCAGGCGCTAGTTACGGCCATCGACCGGCAGGCTATGGTCAATACAGTGCTAAACGGGTTCGGGCGCGTTCTGCACAGCGCACAAGTTTCTACTTCATGGGCACATGGCGCTACAGGGCTAGACCCATACACGCACAGCGTAGTAAGAGCGCGGCAAATGCTTGATGCCGCCGGCTGGCGAGTCCCAGCGGGAAGTCGGGACGGCGTCCGCATGAAAGATGGCCAGCGCCTGAGCTTTGGCATACTGGTGCAGTCTGGTCACGTTTCGCGCATGGATGTGATGACCATGCTCATCAGCTACTGGAGGCTGGTTGGTGTCGAGGCCATCGGGGAGACGATTGAATGGGCGGTACTAGGCGAACGTTCGCGACGCACGCAGTTCGACATGATGATCACCGGCTGGGCTCCCGGGCCGGACCCAGACGTCTTCCGCTTCTTCCACTCTTCCCAAGCTGAGCGTAATGCGGCCGGCCATGTGCCGGGCTTTAACCGCGGCTTGTTCCGCAATGCCGAAGTAGACAGGCTGTCCGAAGCCGCTTTGGCCACGGTCGACGTAGCGGAACGCCGGCGCATCTACCATGAGCTCGATGTGATTCTCAATCGAGAAGTGCCCTGGATTTGGCTGTTCCAGCGCAGTGCCGTTTCCGCCGTGTCGAACAGGATAGGCGGAGTGGTGTGGTCGCCCATTGGCGCCGAGGAGCTCGATGCTTGGTTTATTCGCCCCTAGTGGTCTCCACTGTCGTCCATGTACAAGGCAGCTCCGCTAGTAACGAAGACACTTATCTGCTAGTAGAGCAGCAAGGGCTTTACGCTGTAGTAGATGGCGCCACCTCACTTGTCCCTTACTGCGGACCTAATGGCGAAAGCGGCGGCTTAGCTGCCGCTCGCCTAGTCACCGAAGTCCTAGGACACTATGCTGGGCAGGGGGCTAATGACCCCCTGCCTCTTGTAGCCGTGCTGAAGCTCGCGAACGACGAGTTGCGAACCGCTATGACCGCGGCTGGCATAGATGTATCGCGTCCTGAGGAGCGGTGGGGAGCCTGTGTCGCGGCGGTGCGATTGCATGCGGACTACCTAGAGGTGGCACAGATTGGCGACGCAGTGTTAGCACTGGTGCAGGCCGATGGCAGCGTGACCCTCGCGACCCCAAACCAGCTGGTAGGCGTCAGCCGCATCACGCGGGAGCGATGCCGCGAAGCTAACGAGCGCGTGTTTTCATGTGCTAATGAACGCCATGCCTTCATTCGCGAGGGGCTCTTAGCAAACAGGCAGCTAGCAAACACCCAAGGTGGCTACGGCGTACTGAACGGGCAACCGGAAGCAGAGAGTTTCATTTGCTCTCGGCGCATACGCAGGGAAAGTGTTCAGGCCCTGCTCTTAATGACTGACGGCCTAGCTTTCCCGGGAACCGAACATGAGGATGGGCTAGGGATACCTGAGGTAATTGCTCATGTGCAGCTCATGGGGCTAGCCAGCTACGCACAATGGCTACTAGAGCAAGAGCAAGAAGACCGTGCATGTCTGCGCTTCCCGCGAGCTAAAGTCAGCGACGACAAGACAGGCATCTGGCTGTCGTTTGTGGCCCCTAATGTGTGCCGCTAGGCTAGCCACCCGCTGCCCCCCGAAATCTGGGTCTTGGACAAGGCAGTAGTTGTCATTGTCATGTGTTGATGCCCATGCTACAATATACAAGATAATCCCAACACGCCAAGGAGGGGAACATCATGAGGCAGGTTATTGTATACCCGGGGGAAGATGGCTGGTGGGTGGTGGAGTGCCCCAGCCTGCCCGGCTGCGTCAGTCAGGGGGAGACAAAGGAAAAGGCCATTCTTAATATTAGAGAGGCCATCCAGGGATACGTTACGGCTTTAGAGGAGGACGGATTGCCTGTCCCAGAAGAGCGTTTTGAGGCCATCGTGGTGGCCGTATGAGCAAGTTGAGTTTGTAGAGTTGCTCTAGGCCTACCTGCCATGCTCGCACGTAGATTCACCCATACTCCTGGGACCGTATCGGTTTACGGGCACCATTGCCTTAGCGGGCGACGCCGGTGAAATCGCAGCAAACCCGGCTGTGCAGAGCGCTTACCTGGGAGGGCACTGACGGCACCGTCCTTATCGCAAAAAAACAGCCGCTCGTAGCGGCTGTTTTGCTTTGACCGTATGCGCGGCACATGTCTACTGCAGAGCGGATACCTCATAGCGACCGTTAATTTTGGCGACCCATTTGGAGTGACAGCAGTCGCAGCACAACGTCACTTCCCTCCCGCTGCCGCCTTCCGTGACAAACACCACCTGAAACAGCAGTGAGCGACCATTGCCTAGAACCAAGCGCGGTTTGTCGGGCCGCAGAAACTTTAGCTCGCGCTCGGCCGCAGCAGAGGCCAGCACTTCTTTGCAGACGCACATAGATATCCGTAACTCCTTTTAGCCGGTCAGTCCGAGGCAACCGGCAACTAAAAAGAGTCTATCACGCGCCGCATCTAAAGAAAAACCCAGCCCATTCCCGCTTAAGCTCGCCACACGCTGTTTATGGCCTATATTTCGCATGGATATCGTCCATGCTCAGCGCTGCCAAGCCGCGCCTTAGTTTGCTCAGCACGACAGCGCCGATAATGCAATAATTAGCAGATTAATCATGTAAATTTACTCATTCGTGCCTGTTTGCGTGCCTACTACGTGCCTACTTAGTTGAATGCCCCGCCTTCAGCTCTATCAGCAGGTCGCGCAGCATAGCCGCATGCTCGAAGTTAAGCTCCTTAGCCGCCTGCTTCATTTCGCGCTGGATTCTACCGATGACGTCAACGCGCTCTTTGTGCGTCATCGCGCCGAGATTTCCGGCCGAGAGCTTAGCCGAGATGGCCGGGGCTGCACCAATGGTAGCCTCTATAATATCGTGCACTCGCTTCTTGACCGTATGCGGTGTGATGCCGTGGGCCTCGTTATAGGCCTGTTGCTTCACGCGCCTGCGGTTAGTTTCGTCTATGGCCCGCTGCATAGAGTCGGTCACTTTGTCGGCATACATCAACACCTTGCCGCGCTCATTGCGCGCTGCCCTGCCTATAGTCTGGATAAGCGAAGACGTGGAGCGGAGAAAACCTTCTTTATCAGCGTCTAGAATGGCCACCAGCGACACCTCGGGCAAGTCAAGGCCCTCGCGCAGGAGGTTTATGCCGACTAACACGTCAAACTCGCCTAGACGCAAGTCGCGGATGATGGCCATGCGCTCGAGCGTCTCCACATCCGAGTGCAAATACCTCACCCTTATGCCCATTTCCTTGAAGTAATCCGTGAGATCCTCTGCCATGCGCTTAGTTAGCGTGGTGACAAGCACTCGGTCGCTAGCCGCTACGCGCTCTCTAATCTCACCGTATAAGTCATCGATCTGACCGTGCGTCCGCCGCACCAAAATCTGTGGGTCAAGCAGCCCTGTGGGGCGAATTACCTGCTCGACTACCTGCGAGCTCTGCGACACCTCGTAATCGGCAGGCGTAGCCGAAACATAGAGCAACTGCGGCACGCGTTTTTTAAACTCGGCAAACGTCAAGGGACGATTGTCCATAGCCGAAGGCAAACGGAAACCGTGTTCGACTAGTGTCTCCTTGCGCGAACGGTCGCCCGCGTACATGCCGCGCACTTGCGGGATGGTGACGTGGGACTCGTCGACCACCAGTAGAAAGTCCGCGGGGAAGTAATCCAGTAGCGTAAAGGGAGGCGTACCCGCTGCCCTACCTTCAAGGTGCCGCGAGTAGTTCTCTATGCCGGAGCAAAAACCAACCTCTCGCATCATCTCAAGGTCATAGCGGCAACGCTGTTCTAGGCGCTGCGCCTCCAACAGCTTGTCCCGCGCGCGAAGTTCGGTTAACCGCTCTGTTAACTCAGCCTCTATGCGCTCGATGGCCGCATACAGCTTGTCCCGGCTGGTAACAAAGTGGGACGCCGGGAAAATAGCTGCGTGATGCCGCCTGCCCTTCACTTCGCCTGTCAGCGTGTCAATTTCGGTGATGCGCTCGATTTCGTCTCCAAAAAACTCTATTCTGAGCGCTCTGTCCATTTCGGATACCGGAATAATCTCTAGGCTATCCCCACGCACGCGAAAGGTACCGCGTTCAAAGGCTATGTCGTTGCGCGCGTACTGCATCTGCACGAGGCGGCGCAGGATATCGTCTCGCTCTCGCCGCATGCCCACCCGCAGGGAAAGCGAGTTTTCCGCGTATTCCGCCGGGTTGCCGAGGCCGTAGATGCACGATACGCTGGCGACGATGATGACGTCCCGCCGTTCGAGCAGGGCGGTAGTCGCGGAGTGGCGCAGTTTGTCTATCTCCTCGTTGATTTGGGCATCCTTTTCAATGTATGTGTCGGTGCGCGGGATGTACGCTTCCGGCTGGTAGTAGTCGTAGTAGCTTACAAAGTACTCTACGGCGTTTTCAGGGAAGAACTGCCGAAACTCCCCACACAGCTGGGCCGCTAGGGTTTTGTTGTGCGCAAGCACGAGCGTTGGCTTCTTCACCTCGGCGATGACGTTGGCCACGGTAAATGTCTTGCCGGAGCCGGTTACACCTAGTAGCGTCTGTTCCCTGTCTCCTGCCGTAATGCCGGCACTCAAAGCGGCAATGGCCTCCGGCTGATCGCCGGTGGGGCGAAAATCAGAATGTAGCTTAAACATCGCTACCTACCCCACAGCCGCGCCAAGTAGTCTAACGGACTCGCAAAACGCGTCTCCAAGTACGCCTCTGTTTCCACCGTAGGCACAGGAATAAGACCGCTCTCCTTAAAGCCAATCCCGGCTGGCAAGTAGCGCGCTCCGCGTGTAGTCTCAATGCGCAACACGCGGTCGCTCGATTTCTGCAACAGGTCGAGCTGCCCAGGCGTGGCTATAGGCGTGCCGTCAGCCGTGAGGATAACGTCGCCCTGACTAAAACCGGCTCGCGCGGCAGGCGAACTCGGCAGCACGTCAAGGATCTGCAGGCCGGCGGCTGTGCCGCCGTACAGTGGCTTCCCCCGCATCTCTCGCCGATTTGTCGTCCACACTAACAGCTCGTGCCCGAGCGGCGCAAAAATAGCGCCTACATAAAGGAATAACGCCATGCGCGTTGACAGCCACGCCAGGAGAAAGAGAATCAAGCTAAAGAGAGCCAGCTTCCCTGCCGATTGTCGAGCGCGCTGTTTAGGTGAAGTAGTAATCGCGAGTTCTCCGTAGCCAAGGCCGGCTACCACCGGAATCATCCACAAGCCAAATTCGGCCCCGATGCCAGCAGGCATAATGAGCGGCCACCAGTCAGGCATAGGAATCGTTTCTACCCCCGGCGGCACGGCACCGGGAATCACGGCGAGGGCAAGTAAAGGCACCGGCCAGAACTTCTGCAGGCTGAAGCCGCCCACAATCTCCCCCAGCGAGTTCTTAACGCTGACAGGTACTGCGCCAATGTGACCGCTTAGAACCATTAGCACGCTCTCCACGGCGTGTAGCAGCGCAACTAAGGCCAGTAGCGCGGGGATGTCAAGCTCCGGCCAACCGAGGAGCAGCGAACTTAGAGCCACAATCCCTCCGGCGTAGGCAAAGCACATTAGCCTCTGCGAGACAAAGGCCAAGGCTAACGCTACCATCCAGACATAGAGCATCCAGCCTCCCGACAGTGCTACACCGACTCCTAAAAGCAGTAGGCTGCCGAGCAAACCACCTACCACACCGTAGACCAAAGACAGCAGAAGCAACTTCCATACCGGCAGTCGCGGGCGTCCCCAGAGCTTGCGCTCAAGCTGTGCGGAGCGCATGTACTGGGAGACTATCAGCGCGAGAACGACGTAGAAGAGCGGTGTAACTAGAAACTGCGGCAAGGCACGCAAGTAAGCTAACCCTAAGGCGTCGAGCGGCAACAAAAATGAGACACCTCCCGTCTAGCCTATTATACCACTAGTGCGGAATAGACCGCATGTGTATAGGAAGGCTTTTACATGAGGTGCCGCCAAGAAGAGTTTCCAGGAAGAACCGTCCCTTTTGTTCTAGGGACGTACGTGGTCGCTTGGGTTTAGGCGCGTACCGGCTTGGTTGCGCACCTCAAAGTGCAGGTGCGGTCCGGTGCTGTGCCCGGTGCTGCCTACACGCGCTATTACTTGGCCCTTGGTCACCTTGTCCCCTTCCTCCACCAACAAGGTGCTGGCATGGGCATAGAGGGTGGAAAAGTTGCCGTGACTGATGATAACCGTCCTGCCGTAACCGCCAAGCCAATCCGCCCACAGCACCGTGCCCCCGTCAGAAGCCACGATGTTGCGTCCGCTAGGAGCCCCGATGTCAATGCCGCTGTGAAACTCCCGCGTGCGGAAGATAGGGTGTACTCGCCAGCCAAAGGGTGAGGTAATGCGGGTATTGCCCGGGACAGGCCAAGTAAAGGTGCCTGTGCCTACGCCGCGGTTACGCGCCTCTAACTCTCGGATGACGCGGTCTAGTTCTTCCGCTAGACGGTTGAGCTCGTTGTAAGCGCGAATCGCCGCCTGCTTGTCCTGGTTTAGGCTGTTAAGAATAGCGGTGCGACTTGCGGCGCGGCTTTGCAGGCTAGTCTGTTGTACTTGTTTTTCGGAGCGCAGCGAAGCAATTTCCGCGCGCCGCTCCTCGGCCTCTTCGCGGCGCTCGGCGACGATGGTACGTTCCTCTTGCACTGCGTGGTAAATTGCGATATCCTGATTTATCACCATCCGCAACAGGCTAAAGCGGCTAATAAAGTCGGCGAAACTGCGGGCTTGGAACAGCACCTCCAGGTAGCTCACGGCGCCGCGTTCATGCAAGGCTCGCAGGCGCAGGCCAAGCTGTGCGTTACGCGTCGCTAAACGCCGCGATGCGTCGTCTAGCTCCCGCGTCAGTCGCCGCAGCTCGCTCTCGGCGGTGCGCAACCTGCTCTCAAGCGTGCGTATCTCCGCCGTAGTGCGGTCGATATTTCGCTCGATGGTCTGCAGTTCCCCGAGCACGCTCCTTGCCTGCCGGTCGGCTGCCGCGGCGCGCCGTTCGGCTTCCTGCATGCGCTGTTGCACTTGACGGCGTTCGCGCTGCCTAGCCTCGAGGTCTGTAGTTGCTTCCACGCCCAGCGGTAGAAGTAATAAGCCAACCGCTAACGCCGCCAGAATTCGCTTTAACATCTTCCCGCCTCCTACACGTCTAAATAACGTCGCACGGACATCCCGCTGCCGGCTACACCGATGAGCGCGCCAAGCCCAACCAGCGCTAACGCTAAGCGCTGCAAAAGCGGCCAGGGAGCGACAAAGGGCCAAAAGGGAATGGCGGCGGCTAACGACCGCACCGCAAAGTAATACCCCCACGCCAGCACCGAGGAAGCCAATATGGCGCCGATTATCCCAAGTGCTAACCCCTCGATAACAAAGGGCCAGCGGACGAACCAGGCTGTTGCGCCGACGTAACGCATGATGCTGATTTCCCTGCGCCGCGCAAACACGGTAATTCTGATGGTGTTAGCGATAATAAACGTGGCCGCGAGCGCTAACCCCGCCATCAGTCCTATCCCTACCAGGCGCACGGCGCGGGTAATAGAGAGAAGCTGCTCTACGATTTCGCGTCCGTAAACTACTTCCTCGACGCCGCGCACCTCTGCTACGGCCTTGGCAATATCCGCTATGCGGAAGGCAGAATCCGCGCGCACCTCAAAGGCTTCGCGCAGCGGGTTATCTTCCTCCCACCCGGCGAGAAAGTTGCGGTCTTCGCCATACCACTCCAGTAAGCGCTGCCAAGCTTCCTCCCGCGAGACGAAGGTAACCGCGGCTACGCCCGGTATGGCTTTAAGCTCGTTTTCCAGCCTAGCTCGTTCCTGACTGCTAAGGTCGGCTAGGTAAGCGGTAAGCTCGACTTGTTCTTCAACTTGCGCAGCCATGGCGCCGATGTTTACCGCGAGCAGCATAAAAACACCAAGCACCAAAAGAGCGACGGCTACAGTGCCGATGGAGGCAAGCGTCATCCAGCTGTTGCGAATCAGGCTACTGCCCGCAGACTGAAAGAAATAGCCGAAGGTGCGAGGTTTAACCATGGTAGACACCGCGCTCCTCGTCGCGCACGACGCTTCCGCCTTCTAGGGCCACAACTCGTTTGCGCAAAGAGTCGACAATTTGCTTCGCGTGCGTTACCATTAGCATAGTTGTACCAGCGGCGTTTATCTCAAGGAGCAGTTTGACAATACCCCAGGCAGTCTCGGGGTCCAAATTCCCTGTGGGTTCGTCGGCGATAACGAAGGCCGGCTGGTTTGCTATTGCGCGCGCAAGGGCTACCCGCTGTTGTTCTCCGCCCGAGAGCTTGCCGGGCAACTGCTTGGCTTTGTGTGAGAGCCCAACGAGTTCTAGAACCTTGGCGACGCGCCTGTGGATCAGCCGCGGGGAGGCTTCGACGACTAACATGGCGAAGGCGACGTTTTCTTCCACCGTCCAATTCGGCATAAGGCGAAAGTCCTGAAAAACAACCCCTATCGACCGCCGCAGATACGGGATTTCGCTCGCTCGCAGCTTGGTTATGTCGCGGCCATTTAAGATAATCTGACCCTGCGTCGGCTTTTCTTCCCGCAACAGGAGCTTTGTCAACGTCGTCTTGCCGGCACCGCTCTGTCCGACGACGAACACAAACTCACCCTGGGCAACGCTCAGAGTGACGTCGTTAAGCGCGACCGGACCGTTGGGATAGGCCTTAGTGACTTTGCGAAGTTCGAGCATTCTCTCTTTCCTTTCGTGTGAACGAGCTCTACTGTGACGCTTTCGACAAATCTCCCCTCAATTCCTGTTTTTTCGTGCTGTAATTTAACGGCAATTTCCGAGAAAGGTTGATTCAACTGTGTCTGATAAGCTACTTTTAATTCCCCTTGGAGGCATGGGCGAGATAGGCAAAAACATGTACGTCTATCAGTACGGCGACGAGATTGTGGTTATCGACGCCGGCCTCAAATTCCCCGAAGACGAAATGTTTGGTGTCGACTATGTTATCCCTAATATCACTTACCTCTTGGAGAACCAAGCTAAAGTAAAGGCTATCTTTCTCACGCACGGGCATGAGGACCACATCGGTGCCTTGCCTTATGTCTTAAAGCAGCTGCCGGTGCCTGTGTATGGCACGCGCCTTACGATTGGCTTGCTGAAAATTAAACTCGACGAGCACAACATTGACGCTGTGCTGCGCGAAGTGCATGCCGGTGAGGACGTGCGCATCGGCGGCTTCCAGATTACCTGCTTCCATGTCAACCACAGCATTCCGGACAGCCTCGGGCTCGCCATAAAAACGCCGGTAGGAACAATCCTCCATACCGGCGACTTTAAGCTTGACCAAACTCCCGTGGACGGCAAAGTTACCGACTACTTTACGCTGACGCGGCTCGGCAACGAAGGTGTGCTTGGCATGCTGTCCGATTCCACTAACGCTCATCGCCCGGGCTACACTAAGTCGGAGCGAGACGTGGGCAAAGTCTTCGAAGACATTTTCGCCAAGGCTAAAGGCAGAATCATTGTGGCTACCTTCGCTAGCAACATTCACCGCGTGCAGCAGGTATTCGATACAGCCGTGCGCTATCGGCGCAAGGTAGCCGTAGTCGGGCGCAGCATGATTAGCAACGTAGAAACAGCAACGGAGCTAGGGTATCTTAGCTACCCCGACTCCGCTTACATTGAGATTGAAGAACTCGAGAGTTTAGCTGCCGACCGCACCGTAATCGTCTCCACCGGCAGCCAAGGGGAGCCTTTGTCGGGGCTTACCCGTATGGCCAGCGGCTCGCATCCGCGCATTAACATTGTGCCGGGAGACACGGTGATATTTTCGTCTACACCGGTGCCCGGCAACGAAAAGCTGGTAAGCAAAGTAATCGACAGCTTGTCTAAGGCAGGGGCGCGCGTTATCTATCAAGGCATCGCCGACGTGCATGTCTCCGGGCATGCCAGCCGCGAAGAACTAAAAATCCTCATTAACATGACCCGTCCCAAGTTTATGGTGCCTTGCCACGGCGAATATCGGCATCAGGCTGCCTTTAGCGACTTGGCCCAGCT
The DNA here is from genome assembly GCA_018335585.1 of Selenomonadales bacterium. NCBI lineage: Bacteria > Bacillati > Bacillota > Negativicutes > Selenomonadales > Selenomonadales bacterium. The sequence continues at coordinate 103,803 of JAGXRZ010000053.1, read as the reverse complement.
TATGGGTTACGACCCTTCTGCCGTCCTAAGTGTCGAAAATGGTCAAGTGGTGGAGTTTACCAAGGACTCGGCGCGGGTAGTCGGCAGCGTCCCGGCAGGGTCGGTGCTGGTAGACGGCATAGGCGTAGGCGATGTCGGCAACGTCGTGCTGCGTGACCGCCAGCAGCTAGCCGCGGACGGCGTAATGGTTGTGGCGGCGACAGTCGACCGCAGCGCGCGCAAGGTTATCGCCGGGCCGGATATTATCTCGCGCGGGTTCGTCTATGTGAAGGAGTCGGAGGGCCTGCTTAGTCAAGCCGAGCTCAACGTCAGCGTCGCCCTGCACAAAGCGCTGCAGGAGCATACAGATTGGGTCGCGCTGCGCTCGGCCATCCGCGAGCCGCTGGCGAATTTTCTGTACGAAAAAACCCGGCGTCGTCCGATGATTCTGCCGGTACTATTAGAAGCAAACAGGAATTAACGTACGCTTGCCTAGCGAGACAGTGCTCTCTCTATGCGTGCGGCGATATGCTCGGCCGTTAGTTCGTAAGCGGCAAGAAGCTCCTGCGGTTCGCCGGATTGGCCGAAGCGGTCTTTCACACCTACCATGACTAGCGGCGGGCGGGACTTGGCGGCGGCTAGCGACTCTGCGCAGGCGCTCCCTAGTCCCCCGGCTACCAGGTGTTCTTCTACCGTAACGATAAGTTCACTATTTTGGGCCACTGACGCGAGCGTAGCTGTGTCTAGTGGCTTTATGCTGCTCATATTGACGACTTGGCAATTTATGCCGCGCTGCTTAAGGAGCAGAGCCGCTTGCAGCGACGCCTCCACCATTACCCCGCAGGCAATAATGGCTACCGGGGCAGCGTCACCTAGAACGCAGGCCTTCCCCGGTGTAAAGACATAGCCTGCGGGCACAACGCGCGGCACGGGTTGGCGTCCTAAGCGCACATACACCGGCCCGGCGGTAACTTCGGCAGCTGCTAAAATCATCTGGTAGGCTTCTTCGCCATCCGCCGGCACCCATACCTGCATTCCCGGCAGGACGCGCATCAGCGCAATGTCTTCTATTGACTGGTGTGAACCGCCGTCGGGCCCTACGGTGAGTCCGGCGTGAGTGGCAGCAATGACTACCGGGAGGCTCGCGTAAGTGACGCTGTTGCGTACTTGGTCGTAGGCGCGACCGGTGGCAAATATAGCGAAGGTGCTGGCAAAGGGCTTAAGCCCAGCCAAAGCCAAACCGCAGGCCGTGCCCATGAGGTCGGCCTCGGCGATGCCTACGTTAAAAAAGCGGTCTGGGTACTTCGCCGCGAAACTAGCCGTCTTGGTAGACTTGGAGAGGTCGGCATCAAGCACCACTACATCGGGGCGGGTTTCTCCAAGGGTTATGAGGGCGCGTCCGTACGCATCCCGCGTCGCTTCCGGTTTAGCCGACATCTGTGGCACCTCCGCTTGTACGTATATACTGCTCTGCCTGCTCCATCGTCGGCGCTTTACCGTGCCAGTCGGCTACGCCTTCCATGTAGTCTACGCCTTTGCCCTTGATTGTGCGGGCAATGACGACGAGCGGGCAGTTGTCGCGCTCGGCATGGAAGCCGCGGTAAAGGTCGGTAAACGAATGGCCGTCGACGGTAACTGTCTGCCAGCCGAAGCTTTGCCACTTATCCGCAAGCGGCTCTACTCGCTTTACGGCTGAGGTATGGCCGTCGATTTGCAGCCCGTTGTAATCGACGATGGCCGTTAGATTGCTGAGTCGATAGTGCGCGGCAGTCATGGCGGCCTCCCACACTTGGCCTTCCTGTAGCTCTCCGTCGCCTAGTACAACATACACCTTGTTTGTCAGTCCCTGCAGCCGTAGCCCTAAGGCTAAGCCGTTCGCTATCGATAGGCCCTGGCCGAGCGAGCCGGTGGACATTTCTACACCGGGGAGCTTGCGCATATCGGGGTGTCCCTGCAGGCGTGAGCCTAGCTTCCGGAGCGTTAGCGTTTCTTCCTCGCTGATGTAGCCGCGGCAGGCTAAGGCCGCATAAAGTACCGGCGCGGCATGGCCTTTGCTTAAGATGATGCGGTCGCGCTCCGGCCAATGCGGGTCGGTGGGGTGGAGTTTGGCTTGGAAAAAGTATAGGTAACTCATGATTTCGGCCAAAGACAACGAGCCGCCGGGGTGGCCTGAGCCGGCGCTGGCGGTGCTCAGCATAATTAGCCTGCGCATAAGCTGCGCTTTTTCGCGCAGAAGAACCGTGTTCACGCGATCACTCCTCTAAACAAAACCTTCAGGACGAACAACGGCAGGGCAAAAATGCGCCTCAGTCGTTTGGGCTCTTTATAGACCCGATAGGCCCATTCCAGGCCGCTTCGCTGCATCCAGCGCGGCGCGCGCACCGCCCTGCCTGCGAGTATATCAAAACTGCCCCCTACCTGCATAGCCGGACAGGGGAGCTGGGCTTTGTAGTTGTAGATCCAGTGCTCGCCCCGCAGGCCTAGTGCTACGAACAGGAAGTCTGGGCGTGCGGACTTAAGCGCAGAAATGACGGCTTCGCTCTCGTTATCGGCGAAGTAGCCGTGGTGAGTGCCGGCCACCGTCAGACTAGGATAAAGTTCTTTTAGGCGTGCGGCCGCGGCCTCCGCGACGCTAGGCTCCCCGCCCAGAAGATAGACAGAGAGGGCACGCGCGGCGGCGCTTTGGCACAGGGCGTGCAAAAGGTCATAGCCGCTCACTCGTTCCGGCAGTTCTTGCCGCGTTAAGCGCGCGGCTAACACCACCCCCATGCCGTCGGCTATTACCAGCTCGGCCTGGTGGACTACCTCGCCTAGCGCTTGGTCTGTTGCGGCCGCATAAAGAATTTCGGCGTTAGCCGTCACAATCTGGCCGCGGCGGTGCGCTATCAGGTTCTCTACCTGTGTTACCGCCGCTGTCAGTGTGAGTGGCGCTATCTTAAAGCCTAGCACATCAACGCCTGAGTTCATCGCGTTCACCCCTCCAGCACGACAGTGCCAAATCTACCGCCAGCGCCGCCCTAGCGCTCATCTGCCTGAGTGCCGCGTCCGTCGCGGCAGTGGGCGCCCAGCCTAGAGCCGCAAGCGCATCGATTGCCGTTACCAGCATGTCGTCTCGGAAACTGTCCCCCCACGGCAGGACATCGTTCTCTCGCCCTAAGCCGCGAAAGAACGCTCGCACCTTTGGGTCGTAGGCTAGCCCCACGACGGGTGTGCCGACACCTGCCGCCAATATCGCGCCGTGTAGGCGCATGGCGATTACAATTCGCGCGGCCGCTAAGCTCGCGCGGAGCTCCTCTAGGGAGTTATAGCTTATTACCGTGCCTTGGCAGCGGCGGGCGAAATCTTCGGCTAGGGGGATATCGTCGGGAAGATGCATGGGGAGGAAGGCATAGCGCAGCCCATGTTGCGCGGCGACGCGATTTAAGGCTTGGGACAGCGCTTGTTCTTGTGCCGCACGCCCGCGGCTTTTGCGCAGCGCCACGACCGCTAGGTTAGGCTGTTTGGGCACTAGCAGCGGTGGCAGAGCGAGGGCTGGGTCGGCTACTAAGTGTGGGCGGGCGTAGCGGACAAGCCTTTGCGAGTCTACGTCGCGCGTAGTGACAAGGTCAGCGGCGAGCGGCACTAGCACACGCACCATGGCCTGCGATAGGGGGCTACGCAGCGGACCGATGCCTTGGGCGTGAAACACCACCGTGCAACCCTTCGCTTTGGCGGCTACAGCGCGCGCTAACCAAAAAGGGACTATGCGCGGCTCGCCGTCTTGCAGTAAGCTTCCACCGCCGAGAAGCAGCAGGTCGCCCCGTCTAAGCACTGCGGCAAACGATTTAATCCCGGCAAGTCCGGGCAGTACAGGGTAGGCTGCTACGCCGTGTACGCGCTCAGTTTCACCGGGGTTCCACGAAAACACGCCGATATCCGTAACGCCGCGCTGTCTAAGTAGATAAAGCGTCCCCGCGAGGATGGCTTCGTCTCCGGCGTTGCCCGCTCCGACAAAACCCATTATGTAAACTCTACTCACATGCCATGCACCCGCATTAAGTCTTCCATCTCCCTGACTTTTGCTTCCCAGGTATGCTGCGCTGCGACTGCCTGGCGCTTGGCCGCGAGCGTCGGTTCTTCTGTTAGGGCAGCACGCGCTCTGCGTATCAGCTCTTCTGCTGTCGAGAATGGGTAGACTAGGCCCTCCCAACGCGTCAGCTCAGGCAAAGAAGTAACCAGCACCGGCTTCCCGGCGGCAAAGTACTCGTACAGCTTGATAGGATTTACACTTTGTGTCACCGGCGTGTCTTTGAACGGGATCAGCGCCACATCAAAGTCGGCAAGGTAGCGCGGCAATTCTCTGTAAGGGGTCAAGCCGCGGTGGTGCACGTTAGGTGGAAGCTTAGGCCACGGGAGACCTAGTTCGATGGGGCCAATCAGCAAAAAGCTTAGGTCGGGCGCAAGTAATGCCGCCTCGCACACTAAAGAGACGTCAACCCAGGGTCCGAGGCCGCCGTAGAAGCCAATCACCGGGCCTGCCAATCCGCTTGCGCCGGTTTTGCCCTTCGCAGCCGTGGCAAAGTGCGCGACTGCCGCTCCGTTTCCGACATACCGCGTATCAGGCCGCACCCTCTGACAGTGCTTAACCAAAGCGTCAGCGGAAGCATATACGCAGCGCGCGCGCCGCAAGAGGTCCTGCTCCATCGCCAGCACAGTCTCACGCCGCCACAGGGGCGACAGCTCGGCAAAGGCGGCGTGGTCATCCACACAGTCGTAGGCAAGCGGCCACGGTGCGGGGAAGTCCGCCGTGCCGGGCAGGTGTGTCAACACTGCGGTAGGACGCCACCCAAGTTCACGCAGCGCTCGCCGGAGGAACCGTGCGAGATAGGCTTGGTTCAGCTTGTTCACGGCGCGGGCGGCGTACCCTCCCGGCAACGCTAGCGGCGGGGTAACTACGGCTAAGGCATCCTCGGTAAAGCGCGGCGAACTGCCAAACGGATGCTTGGCCAACTCCCGCCGCTTTAGCGGAGCAAGCAAACTCGCGCTCGGCTCTACAAAGAGGACGCGCGCCCCATTAGCGACAAAGCCGCGCGCAAGCTGCTGCGGGCGTGCAAATACGCCGTCCCAAGGCACGGCACTAAACAGCACGATGGTGCGAACTGGCAGCTTAGGCAAGGCGGCACCTCCTGTGAGCATTGAGCTATGAGCTGAAAACAAAAGGGACGGTTCTTTTTGTTTCATGTAGTTACACGACGCCCCGCGCTCCGCCGTTCTACTAAGCACGAAGCACGAAGCACGGAGCACGGGGTCTACTCTGCCAACATCCAGCAGCTAGGAGCTAGCAACCCTCATCCTGCCCGTGAAGCAAAAAGCTCCGTCCCTTTTGCTTCAGCTGCGCGTAGACGGCGGCAGTTTTTGCGGCCATGACGTGGGCGGTGGCGTGGGCGCTGAACCAGGCATGTCCTGCCTCTACGCGCAAGGCGGAGGCCTCGCTATTGAGTAGGGAGAGGACTATTGCGTCAGCGAGTTTGTCTGGGTCACGCGGTGGGACGAGAAGACCGGTGGTCTGCGGCACGATTATCTCCGGGATGCCGCCGACGGCCGTAGCGACGATGGGCACCTTGGCTGCAAGTGCTTCCAGGAGAACGATCGGCAGGCCCTCCATATCGGAAGAAAGGACGAATACATCTGCCCCGGCCATAATTGCTCTAGCATTGCGCCGATAGCCCGCAAAGACTACCGCGCGGGAGATGTTAAGCTCTGCCGCCATGTGCTTAAGTTCCGCTTCTAGTGGTCCATCGCCGACTATAACAAGCTTGCACTCCGGCACACGCGCCAGTACGCTCTGCATGGACCTGAGCAAGATATCAAAGCGTTTGACGGGCACCAATCGCCCCACGGCGCAAAGCACGGGACCGGGTGTAAGCCCGAACACATCCTGTAGTTTGAGCGGCAATACCGATACGTCAGGTATGCCATTGTGCACTACGCTGATGCGCTCTCCCGCTATCCCCTGCCTAATCAGGGTGGTGCGTAGCTCGTGCGAGACCGCAATAAAGTGGTCAGCTAAAGGCCGCGTAAGTTTGTCGACAGAGGAAAACCACAGGTTAGGCAAGAGCGCCGCGTAGTCTAGATCAATGTGGCTATGCACCGTGGTGACCACGAGCGGGATACCGGCTAGCCGCGCGGCCAAACGCCCATAGAAGTTTGCCCGGCCGCCGTGCGTGTGTACTATATCTGGTTTGAGCGTGAGGAGCAGGCGGCGGAGGCGCCTAAGCAGAGTCAACGACATCATGTGCTTAACGCCAAGGCAATGGACCGACACGCGGAGCGCGGCTGCCTCCTCTGCCAACAAACCGTCAGAGAAGACCGCAAGCTCTGCTTCGGTGCCGTGTTTACAGAGCTCCGGCAACAGAGCAAGCAGGTGGCTTTTGCCCCCACCTGTATCCCCGCCGCCGTTAATATGCAACACCTTCATCGCTTGCCCGCCCTCCACGCACCCGCAACATAGGCCTCATATCCCTTCCACAGCAGGGCTACTCCACCTAGGGCCATTAGTCCAAGTAGTGTGCCCAGCCACAACCCGTGAAAAACGCGCAACAGAGAGATGGCCAGCGGCGTGCGCAGGTGCATAAAGCTATTGACAATGGAGACTTGTGCAATTACGGAAGCCACTAGGCCTCCCTCCATAATCAGGCGAGGCAGGCGTTGGCGATAGTACAAAACCACCAGCAGCACCGGGTGCACTAGCATTTCTTTAAAGCGCGGGCGTGCCACCAAGACTTCATCTAGCCAGAAGCGCAAGTTTAGCTCAAACTGCCCTATGGCGTGCGCGTGGCCGGAGCGACGCAGGTAGATGTAGAAGACCACCCCGAGGAAGAGCACTGCGGCTAAAGACTTCCACAGGCCAAAGCGGCGAATCTCGGCCAGTATTTCCTGCGGCAGTTGACGGAGGCGCGGCAACCACAGCATAGCGGCAAAAAGCACTATCGGCAGCGAGTATTGCACCTTCACGCCGCGAAAATAATGGAACTCCTTGATAAACTCCCAGTCGCTGAGGTAGCTGGCCACCAGCAAGGCTAGAAGCGTGGTCGTTAAGTTAATCAGGAAGAAGCCTTGCCACGGGCACTTCCAATCGCGAAAGAATGCCAGTGCGGCAAAACTTGCGGCTACCGCACCGATAAGCCCAAGCCCAAGCCTTACCCAAAGCGCCCACGGCGTAAAAAGGCCAATCTGCAAAAGCGCGACACCAACAAGCCCGAGATTTGCCAAGACGCGCGGGATTTTGGCCTTTAGTGCCAACAGATAGCACAACAACCCAATTCCAAGACCTACTCCGGCCTGCAGCAAAGGATGCGGGAAAAATCTGCGGAACCCCGTGGCCGAGCCTAGCGTTAAGCCTAGGCGCTCTACGGCCGCGACCAAGTAGCGTGTGTAGTGGGTGTTGTAGGCGATGTCCGGTTCGCGGAAGAACGGCCGCATGTAGATGGCGCGGACGTTATAGTCGGTAATCGAGTTTATCCACCGCGCCGTCATGTTTTCCGGCGTGACGGCCGGGTTGTTAGTCTCGGCGCGCGAAATGCGGTAGGCACGCACAATGGGCGTGGTTGGGGTGAGAACGTCTTCTACACCCTCAAGCGGCACATAGCTCCTAAGTGTGTCGGCGCGCTGCAACCAATAGAAAGTAAGCCCACGCCGTGCTATTACTTCGCTGAGCAAGTCGCTACCCGCAAGGTTTTCGGCAATGCGGTTGCCGGTAAACATTACGCCGGCAAATTCGCCGGTATCAAGAAAAGCTGCGAACTCGGCGGCGGTGCTGCCCGAAAAAGGAGAGAACACGGGCAGGAAAGTAAGACCGGCCGCACGGACCGCAGCCATCAAGTCTTTGGGGAAGCCAAGTGAGGCGCGGCGCAGGCGCTCGTAGGGGACTTCTGTGTATATCACATGGCCAAACACAGTCGTCTCCAGCCTATCGCCTGACAAGCGCTCGACCAAGGCGATAAGGGGGGCGACCAGCTCGGGGCGCTTCACGTGGAGCAGAGTTTGGGTGGGATTAGGCCACCTAAGCCCTAACTCATCGGCAGCGGCGCGGGCTTCGGCCCCGGCCGCGTGAATGTCAATGTCGCCTAGCGGCACCATATCCCGCAGAGCCACGACGTGGCTCGCCACCCCGTAGAGGCCAGCTGCCTTGAGCTCGTGCAGGTAAGCCTGCAGGTCGAGGCCTGTCAGACGGGAGCGGAACAAGAGCTCGGTGCCGTCCATAAACAGCGCCACTTGCCGATTTTCGCTTTCGACTTGGTGTCGCTCCACAAGGATTAGCCCCGTGGCCACTATGGCAAGGAGCGCGATTAGGCTCACGACTTTCCGCAAAAAAGTACACCACCTAGTCTAGTTTGGGGGGCTGTCCAGCTACCAGACCCAAAAGGGACGGTAGGGTGTGCGAAAACCTGGCGAACCCTTGCTGATAGAAACCAGCAGGCGACAAAGGTGTTGTAGGGACGTGCGTTTCGCACGTCCGCGGACGTGCCATAGGCACGTCCCTACACAAAATCAAGGCTTTTCGCACCGTCTGACGGTTCTTCCTGTAAACCAGCCAGCAGCTAGGAGCTAGGAACCCTCCCGGCACTCACCTGTTTGTGAAGCAAAAAGCTCCGTCCCTTTTGCTTCGCCTTTTGCTTCAGTCGAGCACGCGGGCGCGGACGATAAGTCTGCCGGGTTCCATTTTAACATCTATGAGCTCAAGCGGCATAGGCGCGGCTTTAAGGTCGATGTAGAACTGAGCGTCCTGCAGCAAAGCCTGCACAAGTGCGGCGGGAAGCTCAACGCCTTGCACCTCTGCGCGTTCCGGCACAAAAGCGATTTTCTCTTTCCCTAGGGCCTGGAACTTGCCGTGCACGCGCACGTCAAGGTCGAATGCCTGTAGGGGAATCTTGCCGATAACTACCGCGTTGCCGGCGTTAATCTGCACGCGCCAGTCCTTGAGTGCGGGCATTTTCTCCCGCAGGAAGCTGCTTAATTCGCCTTCTGCCACGGTTACCTGCACGGTAAGGCGCCCTTGATTGACAAACCTGAGCTCACGCCGCGCCAAGAGCTCGCGCAGGTTTACCGTGACCTGCTCTGCCGCTAAGGTGTACTCCTCGACGGTTAAGCCGCCAAGGTTGACGCCGCGGGCTACTACGCTAAGCTCTTCGAAATGGCCAAGCAATAGCCGCAGCGAAGGATATGCGTCTAACTTAATCTCTACATCGGTGCCTAAAGTGCGCCGCAACCCTAGCTCCAACCCGCGCGCAATCAGGCGCGGTGCCGACACCTCCGCCAGCACCAACAGAATCAGCAGTACAGACAATACTATAGCGACTTTTTTCACGCGACTCCCCCCTGACTTTAGGTTCATTGCGTGAATATTCCACAGAGAGCGGGGAATCCCTTTATTATTCCTTGACGCTGCGGTTGCGCTCGGCCTGCCAACGCAGGAAGCTCGCAATAAACATGTCGAGCGCGCCGTCCATCACCGCGCCGACGTTACCGGTCTCGGTGTTAGTGCGATGGTCTTTCACCATATTATAGGGGTGAAAGACGTAGCTCCTGATTTGGTTGCCCCAGGCAATTTCGCCGGCGTCGCCGCGCAGGCGGTCGATTTCTTGCTGCTGGGCACGCAACTTCAGCTCCACAAGCTTGCTTCTTAGCATCCTCATGGCCGTAGACTTATTGTTAAGCTGCGAGCGCTCGTTCTGGCACTGCACCACAATCCCGGTCGGCACGTGGGTAATGCGCACGGCCGAATCGGTCTTGTTGACGTTTTGCCCGCCGGCGCCGCTGGCGCGGTAAGTGTCGACGCGCAGGTCTTCTAAGTCGATTTCCACCTCGGTGTCCTCCGGTATCTCCGGCAAGACCGAGACCGAGGCAAAAGAAGTGTGGCGGCGGTTGGCGGCATCAAAAGGAGATAGCCGCACTAAGCGGTGTACGCCGCGTTCGGCCTGCAGGTATCCATACGCCATGTCGCCCTTTACCAAGAGGGACACGCTCTTTAAGCCCGCTTCTTCCCCCGCAAGATAGTCGAGCACTTCCACGTTGAACCCGGCGCGCTCGCAGTAGCGTATATACATGCGCATGAGCATAGCCGCCCAATCCTGCGAGTCGACACCGCCTGCGCCGGGGTGAAGCTCTAGGATGGCGTTATGGCTGTCGTAGGGGCCCGCGAGGAGAAGGCTGAGTTCAAGCTGCGAGGCACGCTCTAAAGCTTGCGGCAGGCGCCGCGCTGCCTCGTTTAGTGCCTCCTCGTCACTTAACTCCTCGGCCAAAGCAATGAGCTCGGTTAAATCATCCGCTTCGCGCGCGAGTGCCGCGTAGTTATCGACCTCGCCGCGCAAGGACGACAGGCGCGAGAGTACGGCTTGCGCTGCGCTCTGCGACTGCCAAAAATCCGGCGCGAGCATTTGTGCTTCTAGTGCTGCTATGCGCTCCTGCTTTACTTCGAGGTCAAAGAGACCCCCGGAGTTCTTGGCATTTAACTTGGAGTCGTTCCGCTAGTTGCCGCAGTTCCACAGTATTTAACACGCGTGCTCCTCCTTGTGGCTAGGCGTCGCGGCCGCAGCACTTCTTGTATTTCTTTCCGCTCCCGCAGGGACAAGGGTCGTTGCGGCCGATAGCCCCCGACTCGGCCGCTTTACCGCTAGGCCGCTGCGCAGGCTGAACCCTTACGGCGGGTGCCGGACGCGGTTCGGACACTACCTGCACACGGAAAAGGTAACGCACTACGTCCGCTTTTATCTCTTCAATCATTTGCGTAAACATGTCGAAAGCTTCTAGCTTGTATTCGACCAAGGGGTCTTTTTGCCCGTAGGCCCGCAGGCCAATCCCCTGCCGCAACTCGTCCATGTTATCGAGGTGGGACATCCATTTAGTGTCGACCATGCGCAGGATGATCACGCGCTTTAAGTCATGCCAAATGTCGAGCCCCACATGCTCTGCTCGCGCCGCGAGCGCGCCGCGCGCAAGTTCCTTAAGCTCTTCGGCTAAGCCCTGCTTGGTAAACTGTCGCCACGTCTCTGCGTCGACGTTCGGCAAGGGCACTATCTCCAGGAGAGCGGCCTTAAGCCCAGCTACGTCCCACTCTTCGGGATACGTCTTATCCGGGATATAGCCGTCTACGGTGCGCTCCACGATTTCATCCAGCATACCCTCCGCTACGCCCGTCAACTCACCGGTGAGTGCTTCGCGGCGCTGGCGGTAGATTACTTCGCGCTGCTTGTTTAAGACGTCGTCGTATTCGAGCACGTGCTTGCGCAAATCGAAGTTGCGCCCCTCGACGCGCTTTTGCGCCCGTTCGATAGCCCCGCTAAGCATGCCGTGCTCAAGCGGCATGTCTTCTTCGACGCGCAGCTTATCCATAAGTGTGGATATCATTTCGCCGCCAAAGAGGCGCATGAGGTCGTCTCCTAGCGAGAGGTAGAACTGCGAGCTGCCGATGTCGCCTTGGCGGCCGGAGCGGCCGCGCAGCTGGTTGTCTATGCGACGCGACTCATGGCGCTCCGTGCCGATGACGTGCAAGCCACCTGCGGCCAGTACTTTGGCGTTTTCCGCCTCGGTTATTTGGCGCCACTTCGCGAGCTCCGCCCGGTAGCGCTCTTTAAGAGCTAAAGCTTCGTCGTCGTGGCGCAAGCTGAGCGCAAACAGCTCCTCAGGCTGTACTCCCTCGGTCACTAAAGCGTGGCGGGCCAAAAACTCGGCGTTGCCGCCCAGCAGAATGTCGGTACCGCGTCCGGCCATGTTCGTGGCAATGGTGACGGCGCGGTAGCGCCCAGCCTGGGCTACTATTTCGGCCTCGCGCGCGTGGTGCTTGGCGTTAAGTACCTGGTGCGGTATGCCCCGCTTCTTGAGGAGGCCGCTTAAGTGCTCGGACTTTTCGATGGACACGGTGCCGACGAGCATCGGCTGACCGGTGGCGTGGCGCTTGGCGATATCTTCGACGACGGCAGCGTATTTGGCTCGCTCCGTCTTAAAGATGACGTCGGCCAGGTCTTGGCGAACCATGGGCCGGTGAGTCGGTAGCACCACGACGTCCATTTTGTAGATATGGCGAAACTCTTCTTCCTCGGTTACGGCGGTACCGGTCATGCCGGCTAGCTTTTCGTACATGCGAAAGTAGTTCTGGAAGGTGATACTCGCGAGCGTCTGGCTCTCTTTTTCGATTTTGACGCCTTCCTTGGCCTCAATGGCCTGGTGTAGTCCCGCACTGTAACGTCGCCCGTGCATCAGGCGGCCCGTAAACTCGTCGACGATAATAATCTCGCCGTTTTGGTTGACGTAGTCGCGGTCTAGCTTCATTAAGGCCTTCGCGCGGATAGCCTGGTTTAAGTGGTGTTGCAACGTAAGATTGGTGTTGTCGTAGAGGTTCTCTACCCCTAGGGCTCGCTCGGCCTTGTGCACGCCGACTTCGGTGGCGGCGACGGTCTTTAGCTTTTCGTCGACGGTGTAGTCTACGTCCGGGCGAAAGGAGGCCACGAGTTTGGCAAAGCGGTAGTAAAGGTCGGTAGAGTCCTCGGATTGACCGGAGATAATAAGGGGCGTGCGCGCCTCGTCAATGAGAATGCTGTCTACTTCGTCCACGATGGCGTAGAAGAGCTTGCGCTGCACCATTTGGCTTGGCTCGGCGACCATGTTGTCGCGCAGGTAGTCGAAGCCAAACTCGTTGTTGGTGCCATAGGTAATATCGGCCGCATAGGCGGAGCGCCGCTCGGCAAAGGAAAGACCGTGGACAATCAGACCTACTTCCAAGCCTAAAAAGCGGTAGATTTGGCCCATCCACTCGCTGTGAAAGCGGGCGAGGTAGTCGTTTACCGTTACAACGTGTACGCCGTGCCCGGGGAGGGCGTTGAGGTAAGCGGCGAGCGTAGCCACGAGGGTTTTGCCTTCGCCTGTCTTCATTTCGGCGATGCGCCCGCTGTGGAGCACCATGCCGCCAAGGAGTTGCACGTCAAAATGGCGCTGCCCGATAGTGCGCTTGCTGGCTTCACGCACGGCAGCGAACGCATCCGGGAGCAAGTCGTTGAGTGTGCTGCCGTTAGCTAAGCGCTCGCGCAGGCGCGCCGTCGTGCCGCGCAAGGCTTCGTCGCTTAGTTTGACATACTCGGGTTCGAGAATGTTAATGCTGTCTACTATCTGTTGCAGGCGCTTAATCTCGCGCGCGTTCGAATCAAATAGGTCCTTAATAAGCTTGAGCACTAAAGGCCCCCCTTTAACAAAAGAAGCTTTCACTAGGAAAGCTCGGCTGACAGGTATTATTCTATCACTCGTTCTGCAGGCTCGCAAGTACGCTGGCTTTAGCGGCCGCTACCTCCTGCACTGCGGCTGCCACTTCGCCCCGCTCGCGCATCAGTTCCTCCATGGCCCGCACTACCTGTGGGTCAAACTGGGTGCCGCTACAGCGCCTTAGTTCCTCTAGCGCCGCATGCACCGGCCGCGCGGTAGTGTAGGTGCGCACGGAGGTAATGGCGTCAAAGCAGTCGGCTACGGCAATAATGCGCGCGCCCTCCGGAATATCCTCGCCCTGCAGGCCGTTTGGGTAACCCTTACCGTTATAGTGCTCGTGGTGATGGCGCACGTAGTTGGCGATGACGCGCAAAGGGGTGCTTCTGCCGATAATATCCGCGCCCAAACTGGCGTGGTTGTTAACGGTTAGCTTCTCGTCATCGTTGTAACGGCCAGGCTTATTTAGGAGTTGGTCTTTAATACCTATCTTGCCAATGTCGTGCAACAAGGCCATAAAAGTGAGTTGCTCGAGGCGCTCTTGCTGCCACCCTAGCTTCCTGCCTAGTTCGCGCGCGTAAAAGGAAACGCGCGCGGAGTGGCCGCCGGTGTAGGTGTCCTTTGCATCAATAGCGTCGGCTAGCGCTTGCACCGTCTCGATATAGCCGCGGCGCGTATCGCGGTAAAGCTGCAGAGACATGCGGGCTAGTAGCAGGGGCAAGAGAAAGAGCACTACCGCGATATAGCCAGCGCTAGTGTAGAGCAACGCAATTAGTGCAGCTAACGGTGCTGTGGCAAAATACGTTGGCAATGCCCAGCCAATTAACGGGCGATAAATTTCTAAGAGACTGCGACCTCTCTGAATGGCCACTGCGGTAAGCGGGAGCACAGCATTAACTACGAAATAGACAAGGAATGCTAACACCATGCTAGCAATGCTCTCGGCCGTTAGGAGTACTGCTCCCCCAGCCCAACTCCTCTGCCATACCCAACCCGCTGCAGCCCCTGCTAACCCCGCCTGTGCCGCATTAAAGGCATTACGATAGAGAGGCTTGCCGCCTCTGAGGCTATGCCAGTTGAGGCTTCCCAGAACTCCTACCCAAAGGCCAACCAATGGACCATAGGCCAAGGCGGCGGCCAAGGTTGGTACAAACCCAACTGACACCGTCACGCTAGCAAAGGGTGCCTTGATCGCTAAGGCCTCAAAGAGAATAGCCATGGCAGCATAGACAGCAATGGCCCGAACGCTGGAGAGATCTGTGGGCAGGCCTAGGGATACCAAGGCAACGAGAGCGAGCGCAATTACCGCATAGACATATAGGCGCAACTTAAGCGACATACGTGCTGTACCGCCTTTCAAAAACAGGGGGGCAGAAGCCTACCACATGAAATTAGAACCACCGCTAAGTAAACGAGCGACAATGCGCATAACCTTTTTCACAACCAAGACCTCCTTGCGTGCTGACTCTGTCCCACTCCGCTAAAATCCGGACAGGCCACCGCTCCGCTTGTAGATTGATTGTGTTTCGCCCCCCCAAAACGAAAACCTGTGAAAAACTTATGTACCGAAGTAGCGCTGGCAGCGGCGGTTGACGCCGTCGAGCGTCGCTTTGACGACTGCCTCTTTGGCGTCGCTCCGCACAAAGGCGGAGCCGACTAGCGTCTCCTCGCCGGTGCCGCTTACCACGGAAACACCTACTACCACAACCTCGCCACGCGCAAAGGGAAACTGCGTGACGTCCTCGACCACAAAGCCTACCATGTTGCCCAAAAGCTCGCGCAGCGCGCCTACGGTGGCGTTTGCGACAAGGCGCAGCTGGTTTTGCAGCGAATTGGGCCCGGAGGCCGTATGCTCAGCTTGTTTGTCCCCGAGTGTCAGGGTGACCCCTACTTCGGCCGCGCCGCGGTTAAGCTTGTAGCTTATGCCGCGCAGGCTAATGCGCTTGACCTCGGCCTCGGGGCGCTCGGCAAATTGCACGACGCTAATGCGCTTGTGATCCACGTTAATACCCATGCGCACAAGCAGTAAAGTCTCGGTGTCACGCACGATGAGGCGCGGATTACGGCTCTGGTCGCTGAGAATATGCAGTTCGGTAATCTCACCGTTTGGGTCTAGCACAGCCCGCGCTGAGTCTACCCCCTGCAGGGAACACACCAGTTCCTCAATTGCTAAACTCCGCTCTTTACTCATCGCACACCTCTTTCAAGACAGACTTCTAATTGTATTCGCCTTTGCACGCAGGACTCCTTGTGGACTTAAGAATTTTCATTACGGCAGGCTAAATGCTCGGCCACAACCCACATGCACCCGGAGACCAGGGAATGGCCGCCTAAGACGACCGGGATGCCGGCCTCTGCCGCCGCTTGGGTAAACTCCCGCAGCCAAGGGTGAGATATTTCTTCGTATCTGCCAAGGTCAGAAAGAAAGCGCACGTCCTCGCTTAACTTTAGCTTAAAGTGCGCAAAGAGCACGCGCGTGTCGATAAAGGCGACATCTGCGGTCTGGCTTAGGTCGGCAAAGAAGCGGCGCGGCCCAACCGCTGCGAGGTAGTGCCCAAGCAGACTCACGACCAGGCCTTGCGCTTCGCGGTCGAGCGCTTTCATGCCGCGCTCCTCCGAGAAAACCCGCAGGCGCAAAAACGTATGCCGGTTAAGGTGGGCCATTACCGCTGGGCTGACGCGGCCGATAAGCGCGCACTCGCAGTGTGTAGCGCGCATGCGGGTTATAGCCTGCGTGAGGCGCGCGCTGTCCCAGGTTAGTTCCTGCAGTGCCGCCTGGGTGCGTTCGCCTGTGTGTGGCGAAAGGGACAGCACCAAAGCGTCGTTTGGCGTGTCTAAGTCAAAGTGCACGCCGACGGAGTGCGGCATAAACTCGCGCGTCAGGCCACCCGTTTTAAGCAATGTGGCCAGGGCATTGTCGTTTTCCGGCGGAGAGAGTGCCAAAAGCGCATCCGCCGGGGCAAAAGCCACAATGTCGGCAGATTGCGGGTTGTTCGTAATAACCACAGGTGCACGGGCGCGCAAGCCCTCGGCTAGTTGGTCAAACTCGGCCACGGAAAGGAGCGGAGCCGCCGCGCCGCCAAGGTAAATTATGCCGTCACACTGCGCTTCGCGCACTATTTTCTGCAAGGCTCGGCCAAAGTGAAACGGAGATGAATCTGCAACCACTCTAGCCCCAAGCGCGGCCGCTTCCTCGGCAAGCTGCGGGTAGTTAGTGCAGAGAATTATCTCGTCCACGCGGGGCGCCGCCGAGAGCTTGGCGATGGTATCTAGCACCACGCCGTGGCGCACGCGCGTGAGCTCCCGCACGACGGCGTGGCGCGGCGCACCGCCCTCAAAGATTACCGCCGCAATGCGCAAGTTAATCCTCACTCCTTAACTCCCGGCGGCGGTCCTCGCGTACCGCTGCCGCGATTTTTCGCGCTAACGGCCGCGTCAGAGCGCGCAAAGTCGTGACCGCGCCGTGCAACAACGCTACGCGCGGGTCCTCGAACCGATAGCGGTACGCCCGGTGGTCTCCAGACAGGCGCTTATTCTCGCGCAGTTCTCTGGCAATAGCCGTCCCCGGCAATATTTCCACCGCGCTGTAGGCGTCCTGCAGAGCGTCGGCCGCGCCGGGTATGCTGCGCTGCACCTCTGCTAAGCGCGTGCTGCTTTCGCGGTATTCTGCCCAAGTGGTGTCCGGCGACAGCATTATGTAACCCAAGGTATAAGGTATCTGCAGTTCCCCGAGGATGCGCATGGCTTTTTCGTTGTCTTCTACCGTCGCCAGCTTATTAAAGGCGGCTAGGCGTCGCGGGGAGAGCGACTCTACACCGAGAAACACGCGCTTTAGTCCGGCTTGTTTAAGCAGGGCAAAAAGCTCGCGCTCCACGTCGTCTACGCGACAAGCCATGTAGAATGAGAGCCGAAGCTTGTGTTCTATGATGAGCTCGGCAATCCTTCGCGCGCGTTCCCGCCCTACCCGCCCCGGCCCGATAAAGTTGTCGTCGCGCCAGCCGAAGTGCCTTATGCCTTCTCTGTACAGGGCCGCAATTTCGCTTAGGACACGCTCGGGGCTATGGGCACGCCAAGGCTTCCCTCCCCCGGCACGGTAAAAGGGACTGGTGCTACAGAACGTGCACTTGCCGTAGCAGCCGCGACTCGTAAGTATAGACATAAACTGCCCGCGCTGCTTAATGTGGGGAAGATAGTCGAGCGCAGGCGGCGCTAACTCGTCAAGCTCGCATACAGCCGGCCGCACTTTAAGAACTACTCTGCCGTCAGTGCGCACGGCTAAACCGGGAATGTCGTGCCAGGGTTTATTGTGGCAGACGCGCTCGGTTAGCTCCTGCAACGTCCACTCGCCCTCGCCACACACTACAGAGTCGAGCCCAGGATTGTGCTCCAGTAGTTCGGCATAGAGAAACGTCGGGGAGTGACTCCCGACGGTGATGTGGCTGCTTACGCCGCGCTGCCTAAGCTCCGCAATAAGGCGCTCGCTCGCGGCTACTAGGCGATGCAGCCAGACGCTGAGGCCGATGATAGCCGCCGGTTTGCCGAGGATGCGGGACACGGTTTCGTCAAAGGACAGCTCTTCGAGCGAGGCGTCAATTATCTCTACTGCATAGCCTTGCCGCCGCAATGCGGCGGCAAGGTAGGCCGTGCCAAGGTCAAACTCGCGGTCCACCGAGAGCACAGCCTCGTAGTTAAGTTTAACCAGCAGAACGTCGAGCATCCGCTCTATACCTGTGGTTCGATTAGCCCAAAGTTGCCGTCGCGGCGCCGGTAGACTACGTTTACCAGCTCACTTTCGGCGTTAGTGAAGACATAGAAATCGTGCCCGAGCAGGTTCATCTGCAGAATGGCCTCGTCGACATGCATAGGTTTCATGGGGAACCGCTTGTTGCGCACGACCTTCGGCGCATCTTGCGTCTCTTCGGTCACCGGGAGCGGACTGCCCCCTGTGCGCAGACGGCGGGCAATTTTTGTGCGGTACTTGTCGACCTGTTTCTCAAGCTTTTCGACCACGAGGTCGATTGAGGCGTACATGTCCGCGCTTTGTTCTTCGCCGCGCAGTAGCAGCCCGTTAAACCCAATCGTGACTTCTACCCGGTGTTGGTCTTTTTCTAGGCTTAGTGTAGCGTAGGTTTCACCCGCCCCCTCAAAATACCTGTCCAGTTTTTTTACCTTCTTGAAGACGTAGTCGCGTAGTGCATCAGTGACCTCGACGTTCTTACCTCTGACGCTAACTTGCATACGCTGTACTCCTCCTTCTCAGCTTACGAAGTGCGCGATTCGCGTGGAACTCGTTCACACTCCCTAGCTTTGTTTAGGTGTATTCGCTACCTTGGATAAAGACTCCTGCAAAAAAGAGAAGAGAGGCCGCATTCGGCCCCTAGTTTATTTCTTGGCGACGTTAGTTGCCTGAGGACCGCGCGGTCCGTCTACGACCTCGAACTCCACATCTTGGCCGTCTTCGAGTGACTTAAAGCCCTCGCCCACGATTGCCGAGAAGTGGACGAACACGTCCTGCCCCGCGTTAGTAGTAATGAACCCAAACCCCTTCTGCTGATTAAACCACTTAACTTTCCCCTGCTGCTTCATGACTGTAACCTCCCAATATGCTTTGAATCGTTAGCAGCGTTGCTTACCCTTGGCCCGGAGCTAGGGATATTGCTACAGCTGCGATAACTACGTCCCGTGCGTTTGCCTTATAAAGGGCTTCTCTGCAGGCTAGTACCGTATTTCCGGTAGTACACACATCGTCAACTAACAGAATGCCGCGATCGGTCAAGTCTTCCTTTGCCGCAAAGGCTCCCGCTACGTTCGTGGCGCGCGCTTTGCGTCCTAATGTGTTCTGCGGCGGCGTGGCGCGCGTGCGCGCGAGCACCTGCTTAAACGGCAAGTTCTGCAGTGCGGCTAGTTCTTTGGCTAACAGCTCTGCCTGGTTGTAGCCTCTCTCTAGGTATCTCGCTCTATGCATAGGCACGGCCGTGACCAGGTCGATGCCTGTGCTAGGTAATACCGCGGCTGCCGCAAAAGCTCGTGCCAAAGAGCGCGCTATGGCCGGTTTGTTGGCGAACTTAAGCCGATGGATTGTTTTTCGCACGCGCCCCTCATACGGCAAGAGTGCGGCGATTTTGACATTGCCTGGAAAGGCGATGCGACCTGTGCTACAGAGGCGCCTAAATGCTGCGATATCGGCCGTACAGAAGGCGCAGATTTCTTCTTCACTCGGCTCGCTACAGATAGCACACCGCGCGCGCGGGGGGAACACGAGCTCAAGTAGCCACTGCATTAGAGCAGCCATCCCTGTGTGAGGAGCGTAGCCAGGCCGGTGTACCGCTGTTCTAGCTTGTTGTTCTTAACAGCAATCGCTACTGCTCTTTTGCTGCCCACTATAACTACCATTTCGCGTGCGCGTGTAATGGCGGTGTAGAGGAGGTTACGCTGTAGCATCACATAGTGCTGGGTGGTAAAGGGCAGTACTACGGCTCGGTACTCGCTGCCTTGGCTCTTGTGCACTGTCGAGGCATAGGCTAGCGTCAGCTCCGACAGCTCGGTCAGCTCATAGACGACGTTGCGCTCAGGGTAGGCTACGGTCAGCTCGCCATCTTCGCCGTCGATAGCGACAATAGTTCCTACATCTCCATTATAAACGAAACGCGTGTAGTTGTTGCGAATTTGCATAACTTTATCGCCTAAGCGAAGCACGGTGCCGGGCGTCTGTACTTCAGCCTTACTGGGAGAGGGCGGGTTAAGTGCCCGCTGCAATAGGAGATTTAGGTTGTCCACGCCGGTAGCGGTGCGGCGCATCGGCGTTAACACCTGTATGTCTTGGATGGGGTGATAGCGGTATAGCTTGGGGAGGCGCTGCTGCACTACCTCTAAGACACAAGCTACGACTCGCTCGGGGTCATCCTCCGCCAGGAACAAAAAGTCGCGCCTGTTGGTGGCCAGATAAGGAAACTCGCCGCGATTGATGCGGTGTGCGTTAGAAATAATTAGACTCTCTTTGGCTTGGCGAAAAATGACTTCGAGGCGTACGAGCGGCAAGAGGCCCGAGCTGATAATATCGCGCAGGACGTTACCTGCGCCTACGGGGGGGAGTTGATCGACGTCGCCTACGAGGACGAGGCGGCAACCTAGGGGGACGGCCCGCAACAGGTGGTACATCAGCGACAGGTCCATCATGGACGATTCGTCGAGCACTAACATGTCGCAGCGGAGGGGATTCTCCTCGTTACGGGCAAAGTGAAAGTGTTGCTGTTGCGGCGTGTATTCCAACAGGCGATGCACCGTCTTAGCTTCCTGCCCGGTGGCCTCCTGCAGGCGTTTGGCGGCCCTGCCGGTAGGCGCAGCTAAGTATACCGACCACTGCCGCGCCTCGCAAATGTGCACGAGAGCCTTAACAAGCGTCGTCTTTCCCGTACCCGGGCCGCCCGTAATGACCGTGACGCCGTGACTAAGCGCGGTGGCTATAGCTTGGCGCTGCGCTTCGACTAAGGCAATGCCGTAGCGCGCGGTAAAGGCCTGCAGCTCTGCCGCGAGGCTTTCGCTTAGAAAAGGCACCGGCAGGCGGCTTAAATCGCGCAGTTTACCGGCGACTGCGACTTCGGCGGCGTAGACGGGAACACGGTAGATGCGGGTTTCCTCTCCCTGAACGGCGCGCACGAGGTGTTTGCCCTGCACAAGGTTCTCTACTATGGGGGCGATTAGCTCCGGCGGCACCTCGAGCGCCGCTGCGGCGTCTTTTTCTAGCACGCCGAGGGGTAGGTAGCAGTGGCCGCTGTTTTCCGCCTCGCGCAAGACAAAGCGGATGCCGGCCGCTAAGCGCCGCGGCTCCTCCGGTAGGAAACCTAATTCGCGCGCTAGCTTGTCCGCCGTGCGAAAGCCGATGCCAAACACGTCGTCCGCCAAGCGATAAGGATTTTTGCGGATGGCGGCTTCGGTTTCGGCACCGTACTCGCGGTAGATACGGCTGGCGTAGGCCGGGGTAATGCCGTGCCCCTGCAGAAAGACCATTACCTTTTGCACTTCCCGCTGCCCTGCCAAACCGTTAAGCAGCTTGGCGCGTTTGGAGGCGCCTAGTCCGGGCACTTCTTGTAAGCGCTCCGGCGAGTGCTCAAGGACGCGCAGAGTATCGGCCCCAAAATGGGCGACAAGCCGCTTGGCCGTGCCCGGGCCGATGCCGGGGACAAGCCCCGAGCCCAGATACTTCTCTATGCCTACTGCCTCTAGCGGCGCACGCTCGACGTACGCGGTGGCCGAAAACTGCTTGCCGTACTGCGGGTGCGAGGTGTACTCCCCTGTTAGCTCCAGCTCCTTGCCCACAGCTGCGCCCGGGATAAGCCCTACGACCGTAACAATCTGGTTATCGCGCAGCTTAAAGCGCAGTACACTGTAGTGATTGGCTGGATTATAGAAGACCACACGCTCAATAGTTCCTTTTAGCTGCAGCACGCGCTCACCTCACCTTATCTCACCCGCTATATTTGACAAGTCAGGCGCATCTCCTGCACCGAGCGGCTTTCACTAGACCAATGACTTAAAACTCATTTTCTGCACCATGTTAACACCTGCAAAGGCTGCGACTTGCACCGCCGGAACAGCAGTATGCGCTCCAAGGTGTAAGTATAGCGGAATATACTCACACAAGCGCGCGGCAATGCGCTTACACTCCTCGTCGCGGGCCTCGAGATAGATGTTTAGATTGCAGATGCCCTCACGTTCCGCTCGCTTGGCGATAGCCCGCAGCGTATACTCCACCAGCTCAGGCGAATCCCCGAAGTCTAGACCTAATGCATGCGGCTCATCTATGCGGGTCTGTCTCGCCGCGCAAAGCGCGCAGAGGATTGTCGCCAACACGAAGACGAGTATCCAGAGCACGCGCCCCACCCCCTTGCACTATGGTATGCAGTGGAGTAGTGCTCAGTGCTCATCCTAAATCTGTCTCTTGCTTAATTGAGGCCGCCAAGTTAAAATTTTATTGTACAATTCATTTTTTTTGAGAAGGTGAGGGAGGCCGCAATATAGAAAGAGATTGAGGCGCTCAGTGAAAAATTATAAGGAGGGAAATCAGTGATCGCGAAGCAACGTAAAGAAGCAACGATTCTCCATGCTCTTATTCCTATTGTTGTGACGGTTGCCGCTCTATCCTATGCTGTGCTCGTGCACGAAGCCTACCCACACATCCCGCTTATTTTCGGAACTATCGTAGCCTCCATTGTCGCTATAACAATGCTCGGCATACCTTGGGGAGAACTAGAGGACGGCATGCGCGCTACGCTCACCGCCACGTTACAGGCTATCCTTATCCTGATGGTAGTCGGTACGCTAATCGGCCTATGGATTCTAAGCGGAACGATTCCCGCGATGATTTACTACGGCCTGCAGATTCTGTCTCCTAGTATATTCCTAGTTGCTACGTTCTTCATTTGCTGCGTCGTCTCGTTAGCGACAGGTACCTCTTGGGGTACAGCCGGCACGGTAGGTATTGCGCTTACCGGTATCGGCATCGGCCTTGATGTCCCCGCCGGTATGGTGGCAGGCGCCGTTGTGTCGGGCGCATACTTTGGCGACAAGCTTTCCCCTCTGTCTGATACGACGAACCTTTCTCCCGCTGTTTCCGGCAGCTCTCTGTTCGCTCATGTCAAGCATATGCTCTACACCACCCTCCCAGCTTTTGCTATTTCTGCGATACTTTACGGCGTACTGGGTATGAAGTTCGCTGGGCGCACACTAGACGCCGAGCGCATCAACGTTATTCTTAACGCCCTCCGCGACAACTTCGCTATTTCACCTTGGCTGTTGATACCGCCACTGGTGGTTATTGGCCTAATCGCGATGAAGATTCCCGCTCTGCCGGGGTTAATCGCCGGCTCGGTAGTCGGTGCCATCTTCGCGGCCTTGTTCCAGGGCGCTTCCATTGGCGACATCATCGGATCGGCCCACTTCGGCTTTGAGATTGAATCAGGCGTTGCCGCGGTAGACCGGCTGCTTAACCGTGGCGGACTCGACGGCATGATGTTTACGGTATCACTGATCGTCTGCGCCTTAGTTTTCGGCGGCGTGCTAGAGAAGACGGGCATGTTAGAGGCTGTCGGCAAGAAGGTCTTTGCCGCAGCTAAGAGCACCGGCTCGCTCGTGCTGAGCACCGTGCTGGCTTGCATCGGCACCAACATTCTCGCTGCCGACCAGTACCTCGCCATCGTACTGCCCGGTCGCCTGTTTAAGGAAGAATATGCAAAGCGCGACCTAGCGCCAAAGAACTTGTCGCGTGCCCTTGAGGGAGCCGGCACCGTGACTTCGGCCCTGATTCCATGGAACACGTGCGGCGCGTTTATGGCGGCGACACTAGGCGTTGCTCCTGCGGCGTACCTCCCCTTTGCCTTCTTCAACCTGCTTGTGCCAGTAATTAATGTCATCTACGGCTACACCGGGTTCTCCATGGCTAAGCTCAAGGACGAATAGTTTGGAATCTGGTTAAATGAAAAGGTGGAAAGGCTTTGGCCTCTCCACCTTTTTAGCTTTGAGCGGTGAGCGGTGAGCATTGAGCAATCATGAATCAGGAATCGTGAATCATGAACTGCCACTGCGGAGTGGCTGTCCGCTGATGGCTGTAAGCTGTACGCTGTAAGCCGTACGCTTTAACCGCTAAGCACTCCCTCTACCAGGAGCCAGGAGCCAAGAGTCCCCCGTTCTACTGAGCACTGGGCACTGGGCACTGGGCACCCACATACTGCCTTAACTCCGCCACCTTATCAAGTCGCTCCCAGGGGAGGTCAAGGTCAGGGCGCCCCATGTGGCCATAAGCCGCTACTTGGCGATAGATTGGCGCCCTCAGGCCTAGGTGCGCGATAATCGCTGCCGGACGTAAGTCAAAATGGCGGCCTACAATCTGGGCTAGCTTGTCTGAGCTTACTGCACCCGTGCCAAAGGTATCGACCATAATCGAGACGGGCTTCGCCACCCCAATGGCGTAGGCGACCTGCAACTCACAGCGCTCCGCTAACCCTGCGGCTACGATGTTTTTCGTCACATAGCGCGCCGCATACGCCGCCGAGCGATCAACTTTGGTTGGGTCTTTGCCGGAAAACGCTCCGCCGCCGTGGCGTGCTGCACCACCGTAAGTGTCGACCATGATTTTGCGCCCGGTGAGGCCGCTGTCGCCCTGCGGCCCGCCCACCACAAATCGGCCCGTTGGATTTATAAGGAACTTTGTCTTGTGGTCGAGCAAGTGCGCGGGGATGCAGTGGCGCACGACCTGCGCAATGATGTCCTCGCGAATGGTCGGGAGTGTGACCTCCGGTTTGTGTTGCGCCGAGACTACAACCGTGTCAACCCGCACGGGGCGATGTCCCTCGTATTCCACGGTGACTTGAGTTTTGCCATCGGGCCGGAGATAAGGGATAATGCGCTGTTTGCGCACGGCGCTCAGGCGGCGTGCGAGGCTATGGGCCAGACTAATGGGCAAAGGCATGTATTCCGGCGTCTCTGCACAGGCATAGCCAAACATCATGCCTTGGTCGCCGGCACCGGTGCTCGAGGCTTGGTCGGGCGCCTCGCCACCCTCCCTTTGCTCTAGTGCCTGGTTGACGCCTTGGGCGATATCGGGCGACTGCTCGTCGATGGACGTAATTACTGCACACGTCTCGGCGTCAAAGCCATACTTAGCCCGCGTGTAGCCGATTTCGCGCACGGTGTCACGCACTATACGCGGGATGTCCACATAGCAGGTAGTGGATATCTCGCCCATGACCAGGACAAGTCCGGTAGTGACCGCCGTTTCGCACGCTACGCGGGCGGTGCTGTCTTGCGTGAGAATGGCGTCTAGTACGGCGTCGGCAATTTGATCGCAGATTTTATCGGGGTGCCCTTCTGTCACTGACTCTGAGGTAAAAAAGTGTCGCATCTCTATCCTCCGTTTTCCATTGGTTGCACGTCGGCGGCGGATTGCGGTGTGGCGGCAGTACGAAGTTCATATAAGTGCATAAGCGTCATGCCAGCATAGACGCGCAGGATATAGCCTAAGGCTAGCCCAATCATCCCTGCTAGCTCCCCTTCGCCAAGCACCCTTTGCAGCAAGGAGGCCAATACCCATTGGCCGATGAAGACTAGTAGTATGGAGAAAAAATGTGCGCGGGCAAACGATGCGCCGGCGATAAGCGCGCGAAACATAGTCACTTCCCGCAGGGCAAGCACGCGTGCCCACATGCTCATCAAGACGCCCACGGCAACATATATCGCGCCGGTGAGTAAGGCAAGGGGCAGAAAATCCATAAACGCCCTGAAAACTGGCTCTTCAGGCGCAAGCATCATAGGGCCTTCCGGCCCAATGAGCTTCACGACCCGCAGCACTACGGACACAAGCAGAGGGACCGAGAGCAGCAAATAGAGCGTCCACTCGATGACCCTACCGGCAAGTAACCGCCAAGACAGCTTGCGCATGCCAAGGAAGAAGTGACTCGTGTCGACATCCTGTCCTCGCACCGCTTGCGCCTGTATGTACAGCGTCCCTGCGTCGGTGATTAGCACTAACGGCACCGCTAGTGCGATTAGGAGCAGAATGCGGGGAAATAGAGCGAGCACAACCGCAGGCGAGGCAAGGGTGGCAGGGTTAGGTTGGGTCAGAATATCGGGCACAATAGGGAGGATTAGTACCACCGCAATCAAGAGAAATACGACAAACATAGCCACGCTAAAGAGGGCTGGGAACCAAACTGCTACCGGATGTGTGCGCATCGTCCTGTGAGCACGCAAGACACAGGCAAACAGTGCTTCTATCATCGGATCACCTCTACGACACACATTGTAACATTGCTTGGCGTTTTTGTCGCTTGTGCAAGGCGATGTCGCAGGACGCCGGTCGCTTGTCGCTTGTGGGGGGCCGTGGGCGGTTAGCGGTAAGCGGTGAGCGGTAAGCGACTTCAAAAACAGAAAGCAGCAGGATAGCTTCCTGCTGCCTCGAGCTGGGAGCCGGTTGTGAAGCAAAAAGCTCCGTCCCTTTTGCTTCCCTTTTGCTTCTTACTCGACGTACTCAAAGGGGATGACGGAGGTGGCGATGGTGCCGGGGCCGCCGTGTACCACGAGCGAGGCAGTAAGGTCTGTGGTAAGTGCCAGTTTGACATTTAGAGATTTAGCCAGGAGCTCCTGAAACTGCTGTGCGAGAGCCACGTCGTCGGCGTGCATTACGGCCACGGCCACGGGTTTTGCGCCATACTTGTCCTTAAGCAAGCCGGCCATTTCCTTGCAGGCGCCGGTCATGCTGCGCGAGCGCGCCACGACCTCGACGACGCCGTCGTTAAACGTCATAATCGGCTTGACGGAGAGAAGTGACGCCAAGAGGGCTTTGGCTAAGCCGACCCGCCCGCTGCGCGAGAGATACTTCATAGTGGGCACCGATAAGAACGTCGAGGTCTCTCTTTTAGCTGCCTCTGCTTTGGCGGCGATTTCGGCTGCCGAGACGCCTTTCTCCGCGAGCAGCGCAGCCGCTATGGCCTGCCATCCGCCACCCATGGAGGCGTTGGCAGTGTCGACGACGGTGACTTTGGCCTTGGTCATGCCGGCGGCCATCACCGCCGACTGGTAGGTGCCACTCGCCTTGGCCGTGATGTGCAGAGAGACAATCTCGCCGCCGAGCCGGTCGTACACTTCGAGGAAGTCGCCCGGTGAGGGCTGGGAAGTCGAGAGTGCGTCGGAGCGGCCGATAAGCGAGATTAGTTCTGCCCGCGTTGCGTCTACTCCCTCGCGGTAGCTCTTACCGTCAATGGTGAGGCTGACAGGCACAACGCCGATGCCGAATCTGCTAAGTAGGTCGGTCGGTATGTTGAGCGCACTGTCTACGACTATTTTTGTCAAGAAAAATCACCCCTTCGTTTGTCTAGACGGAGGAGTGAGAGAAGAGTGTCGCGCTTGCCTTGTGTTACCGTCCGGAGCTTGATATACTAAATTAGGTAGCGCTGTTATATAGGGGGACGACATGCTACAAAGAAATAGCTTGCATAACATTCTATTAGTTATTGGCGAGTACATACTCATAAGCGTCGTTGGTGCGGTTATCATTCCGTTGGCCTGCATGGCATTAGTTCCTAGATTGCCTGAACTAACTAACCTTACTTTTGCCAATAATGTGACGCGAACCTTACATGGTGTGTTTGTTATCGCCTATGTCCTGCTTGTCTATAGACGCAGATCATGGGGGAGTGTCTGGCTGTGGGGCACCAACGATTCACGCAAGACACTTCCCATGGGTATTATTGTGCCGGTAGGCTTTTTGATTAGACTTTTGTTTGACGGAGGCCTGAACAAGCTCAACATGCTGTTTCTTCCAATGCAGTCCGACATGTTCACCAGCGTGGTCACAGTTCCTCTGGCCGAGGAACTGCTATTTAGAGGCTTCCTGCTCCGCAGATTGTCGGAATATATGCCGAAGAGATGGCCGGCGATATTGCTTAGTACGGTCATTTTCGGTTTGCGCCACGACAACTTTTTGCAGGCATTTGTGAGTGGACTTCTCCTTTGCTTATTGTACGCTCCACAAAATGACAAAAGCGCCCTTAGCCTCGGCACCGGAAGGTTATGGGTGTCGATAGTGACTCATGCACTCGTAAATATCAAAACTCAGTAGTTATTCTGCTACTGCGCAGAGCTAGAGTTGTGCGCAGGCCACGATCGAGGAGAGATGTGCTTGGGAAACCTGCTGTCGTTACTCAAACGCCATGGACTGATAGCCCTGACAGTAGGCGCTATGCTGATTGGGCTGCGCTGGGGCGGTGCCGGATTTACAGGCGGATGGGCCCAGCTTGCAGATGGCCCGCGCGCCATGTTGGGCGTCGTTATGCAAATGTTCCCGCCTAACTTTGGCTATTTCGGGCGCATCAGCGGCGAGCTGAGCGAGAGTCTGCTGATTGCGCTGCTCAGCACGGCGATAGCGACGGGGGCGGTTATACTTAGCGGCTGGGTGCGTGCGAGCGTCGTCCTGCCGCCTAGTGTGAGTCGCGTGATACATATGTGTCTTCGCGGGGTAGGGGCAGTTCACGCCTTGGTGTGGGCCCTCGTGCTCGTGCGTGGCTTAGGGGCCGGCCCGACAGCCGGACTTACAGCCCTCACGCTCTATTCGCTAGGCCGCTTTGCTACGGGCAATTCGGCGAATCTGCTTGACCGAAGCCTCACCTGCCTAGAGACGAACATCCGCCTAGCTACAGTGTTAGGATTAGTCGGTGCCGGCGGCATCGGCGAGCTGCTGTACGCCAACATTCAGTTTCAGCTCTGGCCAAACGTCGGGGTAATTTTGGCGGGAATTGTAGCTATGGTACTTTGTGTAGATGCCCTGTGCAGACAGTGGAAGATGCAGCTTACGGCCGGTCAGTCCTTAACTTCCCAGCAGGCCCGACAGCGCGCTTCGTAGGCCTCTACTCCGCCGACCTGGATTTGTGGGTCGCGCAGCGAGGCAGGCTCGCCGTTAACTAGACGCTGACTGATATAGGCCTTGTTACCGCACTTAATGCAGATAGCGCGCAGCTTGTCGATTTCGTCTGCTACGGCCAAAAGGTGCGGAATGGCCCCAAAGGGTCTGCCCGCGAAGTCTAGGTCTAACCCCGCGACGATGACCTTCTTCCCACGCAACATAAGTTCGTGTACGACTTTAACCGTTTCGTCTGCGGCGAAGAACTGAATCTCGTCAATTGCGACTACATCAGTGCTAGCGTCGACCAGTGCCAGTATCTCCGCCGCGTTGGCCACTGCCTGGGCCGCGTGGTTGCGGTTGTCGTGCGCGACAACCTGCGTGGCGTGGTAGCGACCGTCAAGCGTAGGCTTAAAGAGCTGCACTTGCTTGCGCGCGTACTTAGCGCGATTGACGCGGCGGATAAGTTCACTGGACTTACCGCTGTACATGCCGCCGCAGATTACTTCGAGATAACCTTTCATGCTGCATCCCCCTGTCTAATCCTTGTGCTTCCCTCTAATCACCCCGCATGGTGGCAGCTGCTTCTAGCGCGTGACGCAGCCGCGAAGCTATTAACGCCAACGCAGCGGGGTTAAGGCCTCCCTCGGGGATAATTACATCCGCATATCTCTTACTGGGTTCGACGTACTGCTCATGCATGGGCTTAACAGTAGATAGATACTGGTCGATTACTGACTCCATACTGCGGCTGCGTTCCATCATGTCGCGCGTTAATCTGCGCAACACGCGCACATCCGCGTCGGTGTCCACGAAGACCTTAAGGTCATAGAGAGAACGCAGGGCGGGATTGTGCAAGGCCAAAATCCCTTCTACCACAATTAAGTCACGCGGCTCAAGCAGCTGCTTTTTTTCGCTGCGGGTGTGGGTAGAAAAGTCATAGAGCGGGCCAAAGACCGACCTGCCCTCGCGCAGTGCGCTGAGGTGCGCCGTCAGCAGCGTATCTTCAAATGCTTCCGGGTGGTCGTAGTTCTGGACAATGCGCTCTTCCATGGAACGGTGAGATTGGTCACGGTAGTAGTTATCGTGGCGGATCAGGAGCGCCTGCCCGACAAAACCGGTTATCATGCGCTCCGCCAACGTAGATTTTCCCGAACCGGTGCCGCCCGCTATACCCACGATGTATGGCATGTTACACACCTCTTAGTTTCTAATTCGCTTTCTGCCCGGCCTATCCTGCAAAAAAACAATAGACGACGGGTGCTTGCTTTACCCGTCGTCTACCTTACATTATAGGCAGAGAATCTGCAACAAAATCTGAGACTTAAAGTGTGACTACGCGCTTCCCGGTAGCGATAAACATAACGGATTCCGCTAGGTTTGTAGCATGGTCGGCAATGCGCTCGATTTGAATGGCAATAATAAGGAGCGGCAAGGCTTTCGGCACGATTGAGCCGTCGGCGGTCATCATCCCGCGCAACTCGACAATAATGCGATCGCATAGCTCGTCGACGATATCGTCGCGTTTCCAGACATCAATGGCGAGGTTGACGTCCGAATTAATCAGGGCATTGAGTGAGTCCTGCAGCATACCCGCGGCTACGTCTACCATCTTAGGAATATCAATAAGCGGCTTAATGAGAGGCCGCGGCAAAAGGCGAGATTGCTCGACAATGTTAGTCGAGATGTCGGCGACCCGCTCCATGTCTACAGCTAAGCGCATAGCTCCAATAATGCGCCTGAGGTCCTGTCCGACAGGCTGCTGTTTGGCGATTAATTCGATAGCCACCGCATCAATCTCGGCCGCCATCTCGTCGATGACAAGCTCCATTTCCTCGACCTGGTTAGCCGCCTGCTCATTGCCCGTCCGCAGGGCCTCGAGGGCAAGATGCAGCATTTGCTCGATGCGCCCACCCATGGCTAATAGCCGCGCATGGAGGTCGTCTAGCTCCTTTTGAAAACTTTGACGTAGCATGGCAGAACCTCCCTATCCCATTTTCCCACTGATGTAATCGTCGGTGCGCCTATCTTGTGGTGTAGTAAAAATCTTCCTGGTGGCATCATATTCTACGAGTTCCCCGCCTAGGAGAAACGCCGTGCGATCCGATACTCTTGCCGCCTGCTGCATGTTGTGCGTAACTACGATGACTGTGAGCGTTCGCTTAAGCGTAAGCATAAGCTCCTCAATCTTGGCGGTAGCTGCAGGGTCAAGCGCGGAAGCCGGTTCATCCATAAGGAGAATTTCGGGCCCTACGGCAAGCGACCTGGCAATACACAGGCGCTGTTGCTGGCCGCCGGAGAGGTCAAAGCCGGAGACATGCAGCCTGTCTTTGACTTCTTCCCAGAGTGCAGCTTGGCGCAAAGAGTTTTCAACTATAATATCGAGATCGGCCTTACTGCGCAAGCCCTGCAGCTTAGGTCCGTAGGCCACATTCTCGTAGATGCTCTTAGGAAAGGGATTCGGACGCTGAAACACCATGCCTACTTTGCGGCGCAGCGCCACGACGTCTACCCCGTTAGCATAAATATTCTGGCCGTCAATTATGGCTTCGCCCGTGATGCGCATGCCGCTGATGTGGTCATTCATGCGATTAAGCGAGCGCAAAAGTGTGGATTTGCCGGAGCCGGAAGGCCCAATAATTGCTGTGATTTCCTTCTCGGGAAAATCGGCTGACACGTGCTTTACGACATGCAGCTTGCCGTAGAAAATCGATACGTCCTTAAGACTAACTTTATGCATGTTCTCTACCACTTCTTAAGTCTCCTTTCCCTCTCCCGCCACAGGGTCGCACTAACCTGCATAATCAGCACTATGGATAACAATACCCCGGCCGTGGCCCAGATGCGCTCGGGCGGCATACCGGGAAGCTGGGTCGCCGAAATGTACAGGTGATAGGGCAACGCCATAAATCGGCTCGTGAACGAAGTAGGGAGCCGTGGCAAAAAGAACGCCGCGCCGGTAATCAATATAGTGGCGGTATCGCCCGCAGCGCGCGACAAAGCCAGCAATGTTCCCGTAAGGATACCGCTTCGGGCGCAAGGTAGGGTCACAGTCGACACAGCCTGCCAGCGGGTGGCTCCTAACGCTAGGGACGCTTCGCGAAACGACCCCGGCACGCCGTGCAGCGCTTCACGCGTTGCGGTTACGACCAAGGGAAGCGTAAGCGCAGATAAGGTAAGGGAGGCCGACAAGAGCGACGAGCCGAAGCCTAGGATAAGCACAAAGAGCGCATAGCCAAACAAGCCAAACACGACCGAAGGCACGCCCGCGAGGTTGATGAGGGCCATTTCCAGCAGGTTCGTGAGGCGGTTGCGTGGCGCAAACTCCGCAAGGTAAACGCCAGCCCCTACGCCGACGGGTAACACGATGAGCGTCGTCCCAAAGAGCAGCCACAATGTCCCAACTATCGCCGGCAGTATGCCCCCGGTAATGCCGCGCTGTGCAGGCATAGCAAAGATAAACTCCAGCGAAATGCCGCCGGCAGCGCGGATGAAGATGTAGAGCACTGCCGCTAGGGGTGGCAAGAGCGCTAAGCCTAGGGCGCCAAGTAGGAACAGCTCTGGCAGGGTGTATGCTTGCCGCATCTTAAGCCGCTCCCTTCCTGCCGACGATTACTGCGGCGGCAATGGCGTTAACCGCAAGGGTGATGGCAAACAGCACGAGCCCGGCGGCAAAGAGGGCGTGGTACTGCTCGCTGTGGCGCGCCGCATTAGTGACCTCGGCGGCAATAAGGGCTGTTATCGGGCGCATCGGCTCGAAGATGCTGCCCGGCGTCGTGAGCCTTCCCCCGGCGACCATCAGGACGGTCATCGTTTCACCGATGGCTCGCCCCATGGCCAGTAACACGGCCGCGATAATGCCGCTCCGCGCAGCGGGGACAATAACGCGCCAAATGGTCTGCCAACGCGTTGCGCCCAAAGCGTAGGACGCTTCGGCATACTCGCGGGGCACGGCCCGCAGCGCCTCGTCCGCAAGGCTAACCAAGGTGGGCAAGACCATTATGCTCAAGACCAGTCCGGCCGAAAACCCGGTTAGCCCCGTGTTCAAGTTAAAGACACGTGCCACGAACGGCGCAATCACTGTCAGCCCTAAAAATCCCCATACTACCGAAGGGATGCCGGCCGTCATTTCGAACACGGAGCGCAAGAGCACGCTAACGTGGCGCGGCAGTAGCTCGGCTAGACTTACGGCCGAGAGAATGCCAATCGGGCAACCGACTACGATGGCCATGGACGTAATCATCAGCGAGCTGACAAGAAAGCCGCGAATCTGAAAAGAAGGCGGAGTGGAGACCGGTAACCACCGGTCTCCAGTAAAGAAACTGAGATCAACCTGTTCCCGAAAGAACGGCCACGCCTGTGCCGCAACGAACAGAAATATCGCGGCGGTCAAGAGCAGGACAGTGTATCCCGCCAAGGTGACTAGCTTCTGTTGGTACGGCACAGCCGACCCTCCTAGATATTGCTTTAGTTAACCGGCACGAAGCCTAAGTCGCGCACGATTTTTTGCCCGTCAGCGCCGACTACAAAGTCGATGAACTTTTTGAGGTCGCCGGTGATATCGCCGATGACGTAGAAGAACAGGGGGCGAGCTAAGGTGTACGAGCGATCCAGCACGGCTTCAATCGAAGCTACTACTGCCGGGGAGGCCTCGTCCGCCTTAATGCCAAGAATTGAGACGGTTGGGCGAACATAGCCAAGCCCAATGTAGCCGATAGCGTTTTGGTTTTGCGCTAATTCCTGCACGATGGCCTCGGTAGAAGGCATCATCATCGTGGCGGGAGCAAACTCGGCCTTATCAAGCACAAATTCCTTAAAGAAGACGTGTGTACCGGACGTAGTATCACGTGATAACAGGACGATGGCTGCATCGTTGCCGCCAACCTGCTTCCAGTTGGTGATTTCGCCTTTATAAATTGCTGCCAACTGGCCCATGGTTAGCTCTTTGACCGGGTTAGAGGGGTGTACGGCAATCGCCAAACCGTCCCAGGCTACGATAATCTCGTGCAGTGTGCCGCGCGCTTGCGCCTTGGTACGTTCGCTCTCCCTAATATCGCGCGAAGACTGCGCAATGTCGGCTTTGCCGTCGATTAGGGCTGCAATACCGGTACCGGAACCACCGCCGGAGACTACAACTTCGACGTTGCGGTTAGCCTTCATAAACTCTTCGGCTAGCGCTGCCCCCATATTTACCATGGTGTCGGAGCCGTTAACGTCGATTACGGTCTTTTCGCGCTGACAGCCTATGGCAACCAAAGCAACAGCGAACGCCAAAACTACTAATAGAAGCTTCTTCACGGTAATCCTCCTCGTGCCTATTTGTTAATGCGCACAGGGGGAAGCATACTGCGCGCACACTAAGATAAGGACAAGATAGTGTTAAAACAATGTTAAAAAGGCAAGACAAAAACAAACGTCGCTCCCCCGACGGTCTTGCTCTCTACCGCCACTGTCCCACCGTGGGCTTCTATGATGTGTTTGACGATGGCTAAGCCAAGCCCGGTGCCCCCGCCCCGCGCCGCGGACCCCTTAAAGAAGCGCTCGTAGACGCGCGGCAGATGCTCCACGGGAATGCCCGGACCTTCGTCCTTAACCGCCACTTTCACGCCGGAGGCCAGCTCTTCTACCTCTACCGTAATTGCGCTTCCGGCGGGAGAAAACTTTATGGCGTTGTCCAGCAGATTAATAAACACCTGCTTAAGCTTTGCCCGGTCGGCGTGGACTACGGTTGGCCGCGCGACATGCTTTATGCGCTGCTCTTTGCCTGCAAAGAGCCCGCGCAGGTCTTCAATAACTTCTGCGATTAACTCGCTTACCTGAAACTCGCTCTTAATTAACTGCTCGCGTTCGTTCTCAAGGCGCGAAAGCAATAAGAGCTCAACTACCATTTTCGTGAGCCGGTCTATTTCCCCTGCCATACGCCGCAAAAAATCCACTGCTACTTCCCGCTCGTCGATTGCCCCGCGCAGGAGATTTTCGACCATAATCGCTAGGGCCGTAAGCGGCGTGCGCAACTCGTGCGAGACATTAGCCACAAAATCGCGCCGCACGTCTACCGCGCGGTACACCTCGGTCAAATCCTGCAGCGTGATGAGAATACGCCCGGATACGAGCGGCACTACTGCGGCGCGCACTACGCCGGCACCCGTGCCGCTAAGCGACACGCGCCGGTTTACGGCGATGCGATCCCGGCGCGCCTGCCTGAGGAGCGAGGCGAGGTCTGGGTACCGCTCGAGCAGAGAGTCGCGCGTCCCCACGGCAGCGGCTGCCTTAAACCCGAGCATAGCCTCGGCGGCGGCGTTAAGTAGCTCGATGTTCTCTTGCTTGTCGATAAGCACTACGCCGTCACGCGTTGAGCCGAGCACCACGCCTAAGCGCTCGGCAGACATCTGCACATGTTGCAGTTCTAGCTGCAGGCTGTCGGCCATGGCATTAAGCGAGCGTGCCAGGTCGCTTGTCTCCTCCGGCCCTTCCGCTGACGCGCGCTCCGAGGTCTGTCCGCGGGCAATGCGTCCGGCGACTGCTGTCATGCCGCGCAAGAGCTCGCCGATGTTTCCGACATAGGCCATAGATACTACAGTGACGAGCAAGATGACCAAGATGCCCCACGCCGTCACTTGCAGGCGCACGCGTGCCAATGCGGCATCTACCTCGTGTAGGCCGAGCGACAGGCGAACTATCTTTTTGGGGGTGCCGTCCGCGAAGCGCGATAAAACTGCCACGTGTAGCTCGTCGGCACGCGTATCAACGCCGACGCCGTCCTTGAGAGCTTGGGCTACCTCCGGTCTGTCTAGCTGGTTTCCAAGCGTATGCGGCGCCCGCCTAGTGTCGGCTAGTACAAGCCCCGTGGGTGAGATGAGTGCCACTTCCGCTGCCGTGGCGGCGCGCACCTGCATGGCCAGGACTTGTGCCTCGGTTGCGGCGGCACCCGCTCGCACTATCTGCTCGGCCAGATAGGCCTGTCGTGTTAAATCCTCGGTTACACGGCCAATAACAAGCTGGCGATACTGTGCTAACTGCCAACTGCCCATAAAGGCAAGCGAAACAGTGAGGATTACCAGCGTAAGCAATACCCACTGCCCGGCCAAGGTCTTAGGCATGGAGCTCAGCTAACTTGTAGCCCACGCCGCGCACAGTTAGGAGGTAGCGCGGCTCGCTGGGGTCCTGCTCTAGCTTTTTGCGCAACCAAGTGATGTGCACATCGACCGTACGGGTCTCCCCGGCATAATCGATGCCCCAGACTCGCTCCAAGAGAAAATCGCGCGTAAATACGCGACCCGGGCTCTTAGCCAGCAAGAGAAACAGCTCGAACAGCTTAGGGGTTAGTTCTAGGTCCACCCCCTCGCACAGCGCGACATACTTTTCGGGATACAAGGTGAATGGCCCGTAGCTGATGCCAACCTCAGTTGCAGACTCGCGAGACGTCTTTGCCTCTACGCGGCGCAACACCGCTCTGATGCGCGCCAGCAGAATGTTGAGCGAGAAGGGCTTGGTTATGTAGTCGTCGGCGCCTACTTCGAGACCGACTACCGTGTCGAGCTCGCTGTCGCGCGCCGTAACCATGATGATGGGCACGCTGCTTTGCGCTCTAATCTGACGGCATACTTCTACACCGTCTAGCCCCGGTAGCATGCGGTCAAGCAGAATTACGTCCGGAGCAACCGAAAGCGCAAGCCTTACGGCTTCCGAACCGTTGTCGGCCGCAAAAACCTCGAAGCCTTCACGCTTGAGGGCATAACTGAGGCCGGAACGAATGTTCTCCTCATCGTCGACAATTAAGATTCTGCGGATGACGACTCCTCCTTTGCCAGGGCAAACATCAGCTGTCCGCTGACGGCCAACTCCTCGCCGACGTAGGCTTTTGCGTCCCCCTTGCCGATACCCATTTTCATAGATGAGATGCTCACTTCTAAGCGCAAACGGTCGCCGGGGAAGACTTGGCGACGAAAGCGCACGCCGTCGATGCCGGCAAAAAACGCTAGGCGTCCCTTATTCTCGGGCAAAGACAGCAGAGCTACAGCCCCGACTTGGGCTAAGGCCTCGACTATTAGTACTCCAGGCATGACCGGGTAGTTTGGGAAGTGCCCCGCGAAGTAGGGCTCGTTAGCGGTAACGTTCTTGTAGCCCACGGCCCGCTCGCCCGGCACTACGTATTCGATACTGTCAACTAAGAGGAAAGGATAGCGATGCGGTATTATCTCCATTATCTCGCGCGCACCCAGTGGTTTGTCCATGATTATTACCTCCGCAAGTCGCGGTGAGAAGCGCTGACGGCACCGCGCAGAACATCGAGGTTCTCTAAGGCTTTGCCTGTGCCATGCGCTACGCAAGAGACCGGGTCATCGGCGACGTTGCAGGGCACCTGCGTAACTTCGGCGATAAGTCTGTCTAGGCCGTCTAGGAGCGAGCCGCCACCTGTCATAATAATCCCCTTGTCCACAATGTCGGCGGCAAGTTCAGGCGGGCAACGCTCGAGCACTGTGCGCACTAAGGCCACAATGTTGTTGGTAGGCTCGGCAAAGGCCTCTAAGCACTCCAGTGAAGTCAGGGTTACAGAAGCAGGTAGCCCCGAAACAAGGTCGCGCCCCCGCACTTCCATGCTGGCGTTGCGGCCCGTAGGGAAGACCGTGCCGACGTTAATCTTAATCTCTTCGGCGGTACGCTCGCCAATTAAGAGGTTGTAGCGCTTCTTGACATAGCGCACCATGGCCTCGTCGAACTTATCGCCGCCTATGCGCACGGAGTCGCTGATGACCACGCCGCCTAGAGACATAACTGCCACATCAGTCGTGCCGCCGCCGATATCTAGCACCATGCTCCCGTGCGGCTTCCATATGTCTATGCCGGCTCCTAGCGCTGCCGCCACCGGCTCTTCGATTAAGTAGCACTCCTTAGCGCCGGCGTTAGTAGCCGCGTCCTCGACTGCCCTCTTTTCTACGCTAGTGATACTGGAAGGAACGCACACGACTACGCGTGGCTTAAACAGGGGGTTCGCCCCGCACACCTTGAGGATAAAGTGTTTTAGCATTTTCTCTGTGATGTCAAAGTCAGCAATCACACCTTCGCGCAGCGGCCGCACCGCCGTGATATGCCCAGGCGTGCGCCCAATCATCTTGCGCGCTTCTTCGCCAATGGCCAAAACTCTGTTGGTCGTGCGCTCAATCGCGACGACAGCGGGCTCATTAAGTACTATGCCCTTCCCACGCACATAAACCAGTACCGTTGCTGTCCCTAGGTCAATGCCGATGTCTTTGCCCCTAAACCACACACGAAAACCCCCTTGCCATCTGTCAAAGGGGTTAGTTCTACTAAGCAGGGGGATTCTCCTGCGCGTTTATGCGTTGCCGCGCTCGTATTTGCGGCGAGTTGCGTCGCCACCGCGCAGATGCCGGGTGGCCTTATTAAACTTTAATACTTCCGCCACTTCTTCATACAAGCCGGTGTTAATGGCTTTTAGCCTGTCTGTCAGGTCCTTATGTACGGTCGACTTAGAAACATCAAAATGGTCGGCCGCAGCCCGCACGGTAGCCTTAGTGGCTGCCACGTACCGTGCAATTTCCACTACCCGCTCGTAGATGTGGTCATTCACGCTCCCGCCCCCCGTAGCTCACTACTTCACTTAACATATATGAGCTGGAAGCAGGTATATGTGAAGCAAAAGGGACGGAGCTTTTTGCTTCGCTTAATTTTTCATTTGCCGGCAGGTAGAGGGGGTCAGATGTAGAATATTTTGGAGGGCATGACGACGCGCACTCAGAAGACGTCTGTAAATTAAGGGGGTAGCACATGCAGGGGAAACCTCGGGCGGCAGCAAGTAAGGAACCAAGGCGAGGGCAGCAAGCACTATGGGGGTACGTCAGGCAGCATAGAATCACAGCGCTTGGGGCGTTGCTGGTTATCGCTCTGCAAGTGGCGCTGGGGGTGCTCTTAGCTCGGCAGCTTGGGGCAATTATTGATGTAGGCATCCTTGCCGACAGAGAGGCGTTTGGGCAGACGTTTTTGCTGTTAGTTTTGGTTTGGGTTGGCGGAGACATTGCTTTGCTACTGCGGCAACTGCTTACCGGAGAACTCGCGGAGAGCGTTATGCACGGCCTGCGCGCGCAAGTGGCCATGCACCTTGGCCGGGCTCGCATCCCTGCGCTCGAACAAACGCACAGCGGGGAGTATGTTTCTCGCCTTAGCAATGACGCACAAGTCGTGCGGTCGGCCTTCGCGCGCCACCTGCCAAACCTCGCACAAGGCAGCTTAGGCTTTGTCGCCTCGCTGGTGGTAATGCTGCTCGTGTCATGGAAAGTTACATTGCTGACGGTGGCGATGGCGCCGCTCATGATGTTTGTCGCATCTTGGCTAGGCGGGCGCATGGGTGCGGTCCTCAAGTTATGGCAAAGCGATATAGCTAAGGTGAATGTTCTCGCGCAAGATACGGTGGCCGGAATAGTCATTGCCAAGGTCTACAATATGCGCGACTACCTTGTTGCACGGATGAGTGCCCTGCAGGAAAGCGCCGTAGGCAATGCGGCTAAGCTCGCCTTGCTGCGGGGCCAGATGCACGCAGCCATGACAGTGTTCTCGGTCGTGCCTTTTCTCGTGCTGTTTGGCGTAGGCGGGCTTGACGTTATCGCAGGCAGACTGAGCTTAGGGCAGCTCTTTGTACTGCTAAACCTGCTTAATGCCTTGACCTGGCCGCTCTCGGGAGTGGCGCAGAGCTTGGCAAACATTAAAGCGGCCAGTGAAGCGGCGGAACGAGTACTGGAAGTCCTGGAGCTGCCTGTGGAGCCATTACCGCCTAAGGTCTGCCCGCCTCCGCCTGCCGCTCTGGAGTACGCAGTGGAATTCGATAGGGTATCGTTTGGGTTTACGGGTGCGACTGACGTGTTGCGCGAGCTCAGCCTCAAGGTGCGAACCGGAGAGGCGTTAGCCATCGTGGGGGCGAGCGGCGCGGGCAAAAGCACCTTACTGGAGCTCCTGCTTGGCTTTAGGCAACCGAGTGCCGGAGTCGTCTCTTGCTTCGGTCAAGCCTTAGACGCCGAGTCAATCGCCTGCGTGCGCCGGCATATGGCGTATGTCCCGCAGGATGACTTCTTCTTGCCGACCTCAATCGCAGAGAACATCCGGTTAGGCAATCTTGACGCCACGCAGACAGATATTCGGGCGGCGGCCGCACAGGCCGGAGCGGACGAGTTTATTAAGGCACTGCCGCAGGGCTACGACACGATTATAGGCGAGGGCGGGGGTACCCTATCGGGCGGGCAGCGACAGCGGATAGCGTTGGCGCGAGCCATTTTGCGCGGAGCCGCGGTTTTGCTCTTAGACGAAGCGACGGCCGCGCTCGATATGAAAACGGAGCGGTTGGTGACAGACTGCATATTGCGCCTTCCGTCGACCAAGATTATTGTCACGCATCGCCTGCATCTCTTAAGTCGCGTGGATCGCATCGCCGTTATACATGGAGGGCGCGTGGTCGAGGCAGGGCCGCACGCCGAGCTCTTGGCACGACAGGGACATTACGCCAGCCTATTTGAGCATGGAAAAGTGCTCTGCCAAAGTGATGTGGCGGAGGTGTGCGCATGAAGGGACTTTGGTTTGGTTTCCTCGCCGGAGGGCTACTGAGCATTTTTTCGGAAATGGGTGTGAAGCAAAAGGGACGGAGCTTTTTGCTTCGTTGATAAACTCAGTTAACGCAACAATGTGGTTCAAGTTGGCCTGTTGTTGCGTTATTTCGCGCTGT
This sequence comes from Selenomonadales bacterium, assembly GCA_018335585.1. Taxonomy (NCBI): domain Bacteria; kingdom Bacillati; phylum Bacillota; class Negativicutes; order Selenomonadales; species Selenomonadales bacterium. The sequence continues at coordinate 63,481 of JAGXRZ010000053.1, read as the reverse complement.
TGTTGCGTTAATTTGGACTGTTGTTGCGTAAAATAACGTTTGCTGTTGTATTTTTGCCGCATTGTTGTCATAATAGTGGTAGGAGGTGGGAAGATGCAGGTTGAGGAGCTAGTCGATTTGGTGCATCAAATCCAAGCGCAGAAGACCGAATCACAGGGCATCGAGGTGAAGTCTGCCCGTGATGGCTGCCCTACTCGCCTGTTCGGCACATTGTCCGCATTCTCTAACCAAGATGACGGTGGGGTGATTGTGTTTGGTCTTGATGAGCGCGCGGGCTTTAGTGCTGTTGGCGTATATGATCCGCACGACTTGCAGAGGAAGGTTACCGAGCAGTGCAAACAGATGGAGCCCATCGTTCGCCCATTGTTCACCATTGCGACGATAGACGGGCACCATGTCGTCGCGGCTGAAATACCAAGTGTCGACGCCGACCAACGTCCAGTCTATTACAGAGGGGTCGGCCGGAACAAGGGATCGTACATTCGCGTCGGGGAGTCTAATGATCTGATGAGTGAATATGAGATATACAGCTTCGACGCCTTTCGAAAACGTATCCGTGACGACCTACGGCCGGTGGTTAGTGCAAGACTGTCATTTTTTGACCCCACTCGTGTGGAGCGATACTTAAGGGCAGTTAAGCTCGACCGAAGGAATATTGCCGACAACGTATCTGATGAGGGCATTTTGGAGCTTATGGGCGTGACGGTGAACGGAACCCCTACACTAGCTGGCCTCATGGCGCTGTCTCACTATCCCCAGGCAAACTTTCCGCAGCTGTGCATCACGGCAGTCGTCGTCCCCGGGACGAGCATGGGGGATACCGGTACTGCCGGCGAGCGTTTCATAGCCAATCAGCGAATCACGGGCCCTATACCCGACATGTTAGAGGCTGCTGTGGACTTCGTGCGAAGGAATGGACGACTAACAACCGTCATTGGGGATGACGGCAAGCGAGTTGACAGACCAGAGTTTCCTCCCTTGGCGGTTCGCGAGGCCATCCTAAACGCGCTCGTGCATCGAGATTACAGCATCCACTCCGAATCTGTCCCAGTGCGTATCGTCATGTATAGCGACCGCATGGAGGTGACAAACAGCGGCGGACTATATGGGAACATCTCCATCGATTCTCTTGGCAAGGTGCGTCCTGACACCCGCAACCCGACTCTTGCTAACATACTGGAACTTCTTTCCGTTACAGAGAATCGATATTCAGGCATCCCGACAATCCGCAGAGAATGTGATCAGGCCAAGTTGCCTGCACCGCTTTTTGCAGCCCAAAGGGGTGAGTTCGTCGTCACATTCAGAAACAACTTACATGCGGCGATTAGAGAAGCAAGCCACGACCAGGTGGCAGCGTTACTGACGTTTTGCAGCATTCCGAGGTCGAGGGATGAGCTGACCCGCTTTACCGGATTCTCGCAATACTACACGATGTCCAAGTTAGTGCAGCCCCTAATTGATGCCGGGAAAATTCGCCTCACGATGCCCGAAAGACCTCGCAGCCGTTACCAGCGCTTTGTCACCAAGTGAAGCAAAAGGGACGGAGCTTTTTGCTTCGTTGACAAACGCTCGCCGAGTAAGTATAATATCCCTGTGCACATTGTGTGCACAGGGATATTTCAACATGTGAAACGAAATGGGAGGTGTATCGTGCCTACAGCAGTGATCTCAGGCACCGGCGCGTATGTGCCGACACGTGTCTTGACGAACAAGGAGCTAGAAAGTGTCATAGACACCACGGCAGAGTGGATAGAGAGCAGGACCGGCATCAGGGAGCGCCGCATCGCTCTGCCGGAGCAGGCTACCTCGGACTTGTCTTACCCGGCAGCCAAGCAAGCGATTGAAGCCGCAGGCCTACAACCCGCAGACCTTGACGCGATTATTGTTTGCACAGTCACTCCAGATATGTTGTTCCCCTCTACGGCGTGTATTATTCAGGGCCAGTTAGGTGCACATAACGCAATTGCTTTTGACCTAGGCGCGGCTTGTACGGGATTTGTGTATGGGCTACAGCTTGCCAAGCAGGCTATAGAGTCTGGCAGTTGGCGGCATGTCTTAATAGTTGGCGCGGAGACGCTGTCCCGCATTGTAAACTGGCAAGACCGCAATACCTGCGTCTTGTTTGGCGACGGCGCGGGTGCGGCCGTCGTAAGCGCGGATGGAAATGGGCCTCGCATACTAGGGGTACACCTCGGGGCTGATGGCACGGCGGGCGATGTGCTGACACTACCCGCCGGGGGTTCGCGCTTGCCTGCTTCGCTGGAGACTGTAAACGGCCGCCGCCACTACGTGCACATGAACGGTCAAGAGGTGTACAAGTTCGCCGTGCGGATAGTAGAGGAGGCGTGCGGACAGCTGCTTGCCAAACTGGGGCTCGGCTTTGAGGCGGTCGACTACTACATACCTCATCAGGCGAATTTACGCATTATCGAGGGCTTCGCTAAGCGACTAAAGCTATCGCCGGAGAAAATCGCTGTAAATCTTGACAGATATGGCAATATGTCGTCTGCGTCGATTCCTGTTGCTTTGCACGAAGAGTTTGGCGCAGTGAGGCTTAGAACGGGCGACAAGGTTATGCTGGTGGGATTTGGCGGCGGGCTCACGTGGGGCTCCTGCTTATTGGAATGGCAGGTGCGCTAAGGGTATGGACAGAGTAAGAACGCTGCTCGGTACTAAGTACCCGATTATGCAAGGCGGCATGGCGTGGGTGGCAACAGCAGCTCTTGCCGCAGCCGTCTCCGATGCGGGCGGCCTTGGCATTGTGGGAGCCGGCCACGCACCGGGCGAATGGGTGCGGCAGGAAATCAGGAAAATTCGTAGGCTAACAGACATGCCTTTCGGCGTAAACGTAATGTTGTTGTCGCCGGCGGTCAAAGACGTAGTACAGGTTGTCGTCGAAGAGCGCGTGCCTGTAGTTACCACCGGTGCCGGAAGCCCAGGTCCCTACATGGAGGCTTTTAAGACTGCGGAATGCAAGGTTATTCCCGTGGTGGCCTCCGTTGCCTTGGCTAGGCGGCTGGAGCGCATGGGGGCGGACGCGATTGTCGCCGAAGGCAACGAGGCCGGGGGGCATATCGGCGAGATCTCTACCATGGCCTTGGTCCCCCAGATAGTCGACGCTGTAACTGTACCAGTAATCGCCGCCGGAGGCATCGCCGACGGACGCGGCATCGCCGCTGCGCTCATGCTAGGCGCAGAAGGCGTGCAGTTGGGCACGCGCTTTATCTGCACCACCGAATGCGAAGCCCATGCGAACTACAAAGAGGCTATCGTCGCGGCAGGCGACCGCGATGCCATAATCTGCGGTGCCTCAATTGGCCACCCCGTGCGCGCGCTAAAGAATCAACTGACGCGCGAAATCGCAGTCCTAGAGCGCCAAGGCGCCGATGAAGAGGAGCTACATAAGCTGGGCGCGGGCAGGTTGCGACTGGCATTCGAGCAGGGAGACGTCCACAAGGGCTCGTTAATGGCCGGGCAGTCGGCAGGGCTGGTTAAGAGCATTCTCTCGACACAAGAACTGATGTTGTCTCTAGTCGAACAAACGGAGAGGTTACTTGGGAGGGGCATATGGAAAAACTAGTGTTTTTGTTTCCCGGTCAAGGTAGCCAATATGTCGGCATGGGCAAGGAGATTGCCGGGCAGTTTGGTGAAGCGGCGGAGGTCTTTGCCGAGGCGGACCGGGCCCTTGGTTTTTCTCTGCGCGATGTAGTTTGGGGTGGCCCAGCGGAGCAGCTCGCGCAGACAGAGATTACACAGCCGGCGATTCTAACTACAAGCGTCGCTCTGCTGCGTGTATTAGAGAAGCATGGCATTACACCGACAGCGACAGCCGGGCTTTCGCTAGGCGAATATGCGTCTCTGGTAGCAGCCGGCGCACTTCGCTTTGAGAAGGCGGTCTGCCTGGTACGCGAGCGCGGCAGGCTCATGCAGGCGGCGGTGCCCATAGGTTACGGCGCCGCGGCGGCGGTAATGGGACTAGAGACACAACTAGTTGAGCAGACCTGCGCCAATGTGCAGGAACTAGGACTTGGCCTAGTGGCCATCGCTAACTACAATTGCCCGGGGCAAGTAGTCATAGCAGGCGAGGCGGCTGCCGTGGATGCCGCGCTAAGCAAGTGCGCCGCACTCGGTGCCAAGCGGACGGTAAAGCTCCCGGTAAGTGCACCGTTCCATACCGCCCTCCTCCAGGGCGCCGGGGAAGCTTTGCGTGCGTTTTTGGCGCAGGCCGACTTTACACCGCTTCGCTTACCGGTAGTTAGCAACGTAACTGCAGACTACCACACGGATGCAAAGCTAGCAGACTTGTTAGTCGCACAAGTCAGTAGGCCGGTGCACTTTGAAGATTCCATTCGCCGCTTACTTGCCGACGGGTACCGTACTTTCGTCGAGCTGGGCCCGGGGAATTCACTGGCTTCGTTTGTTAAGCGCATCGACAAAGAAGTCAAGGCGTTAAGCATAGAAAATAAGGCGGGACTTGATAAGCTACTGGAGGCATTAGCATGAAAGTTGCCCTCGTTACCGGCGGAACGGGAGGCATCGGTCTGGCGGTCTGCCGCGAGCTCGCTCGCCTTGGGTTTGTGGTTGTGGTGCATTACAGCAACAATCGAGCACAGGCAGAAAGCTTAGTGCAGGAGCTCTCCGGCAACGGCGGTGGTGCCCTTGCCGTAATGGCTGACGTGGCCAACGAATCCGGGGTCGAGGCCATGCTTGCCGAGATTCTCAAGCGCTATGGCCGCCTTGACGTAGTTGTCAACAATGCCGGCATTACGCGCGATGCGCTGCTGCTGCGCATGAAGTTAGCGGACTGGCAGGCTGTGATTGACGTTAACTTAACCGGGGCCTTCCTGGTAAGCCGGGCGGCCGCCAAAGTGATGCTTAGACAGCGGAGCGGCAAAATCATCAACATTTCCTCGGTAGTCGGCCTGTGTGGCAATGCCGGACAAGCTAACTACGCCGCCTCGAAGGCGGGCTTAGTCGGTCTGACTAAGAGCCTGGCCAAAGAGCTGGCCGGTCGTGGGATAACCTGTAATGCCGTTGCGCCCGGTTTTATTGAAACAGCCATGACTGACGCCCTGCCGGCCGAAGTTAAGGCTGGCCTCTTAGAAGCTATTCCCCTCCGCCGTGCGGGCTCTCCCGCGGACGTAGCGGCTGCCGTCGGGTTCCTGGCCGGACCTCAGGCAGACTACATCACCGGGCAAGTGCTCTCCATTGATGGCGGCATGAACATATGACCCTGAAAGGAGGTGTTGACATGGAACTATTTGATCGCATGCGCCCACTTATTGCTGACAAGCTGTCCGTAAAAGAGGAGGATGTTGTGCTTACTGCCGCGTTTAAGGCAGACCTCGGTGCCGACTCGCTCGACTTAGTTGAGCTGGTTATGGGCTTAGAAGAGGAGTTTGGCATTTCCATTCCTGAAGCGGATATGGGTAAGATTGTGAGCGTAGAAGACGCCGTTGCTTACGTATCTGCAAAGCTAGCCTAGGAGGAGATGCAGATGAAAAGGGTTGTGATTACCGGCCTTGGCGTTGTGTCCCCCATAGGCACAGGTCACCGCTCCTTTTGGCAGGCGCTCTTAGCTGGCACGTCAGGCGTCGACGTCATTACGCGTTTTGACACTGCGGACTTTGCCACCAAGATTGCCGCCGAGGTCAAGGACTTTGACCCGAGCCAATACATGGACAAAAAAGAGGCCAAGCGTATGGACCGCTTTGCCCAATACGGCGTCGCCGCGGCCTCCCTGGCCTTAGAGGACGCCGAGCTAAGCGTAACACCCGACAACGCCGCACAAATCGGCGTCTACGTAGGGGCAGGCATCGGCGGCATGGAGACGCTCGAGAACCAGTTCGCCGTGCTGCGCGAAAAGGGCCCTGCGAAGGTCAGCCCGTTCTTTGTGCCGATGATGATTGGCAATATGGCGGCCGGACAAATTGCGATTACCTTTGGCCTCAGGGGCCCCTCGAGCGACATCGTCTCCGCCTGCGCCAGCGGCGCCCAAGCCGTAGGCGACGCGTGCCGCGTAATTGAGCGCGGCGACAGCGAAGTGATGCTTGCAGGTGGCACCGAGTGCGCCATTACCCCGCTCGCTATTGCCGGCTTTATCGCGGCGCGGGCCCTAAGCACGAGGAATGATGACCCGAAACGAGCCAGTCGCCCGTTCGACAAGGAGCGCGACGGCTTTGTGATGGGCGAGGGTGCCGGAGTACTGGTGCTAGAGAGCCTTGAGCACGCCTTATCCCGCGGAGCCCGCATCTACGCCGAGGTTAAGGGCTATGCCACGACTAACGACGCGCATCACATTACTTCGCCTGACCCGGAAGTTCGAGGCACTGTGCGGTGCATGCAGAAAGCCTTAGCTGATGCCAAGCTCAACCCGCACGAGGTGGACTATGTGAACGCACATGGCACATCGACCGACCTTAACGACAAGTTCGAAACTAAGGCCATAAAAGAGGTCTTTGGGGAGCATGCACAGAGACTAGCTATCAGCTCCACTAAATCCATGGTTGGCCATTTGCTGGGGGCGGCGGGCGCGGTTGAGCTGATAGCGACGGCATTATCCATCCACGAAAGGATCGTTCATCCGACCATCAACCGCACTTCACCCGACCCCGAGTGCGACCTAGACTATGTGCCGGAAGGTGCGCGGAGTCTTCACATTCGCGCCGCCCTTAAAAACTCGTTTGGCTTTGGCGGCCATAACTGCAGCTTGGTGCTAACGAAATACGGCCGCTAAGTAACGACACTTCCGCGCCGTAGAGCTGTCTAACTTTATGGCTAGAAAGCCACAACGGGGAAGCAGCAGGGACAGTCCCTCCTGCTTCCCCTTTAGTAAAAGAGGTGCCGCAGTGAAAATACCAGAGCTTAGGTTCGGCAACAACGTGGCGCGCGTGCCTATCGTTCAGGGTGGCATGGGTGTCGGCATATCCCTCTCCCGGCTAGCAGGAGCAGTAGCTAAGGCAGGGGGTGTGGGAGTAATCTCCGGCGTGGAGATTGGGTTTAGTTGGCCCACTTACGCTACAGACAAGCTTAGGGCTAACCGGGAAGCTCTAATGTGGCATATCCAGCGCGCCAAGGAGATAGCCTTAGGCGGGCTCGTAGGCGTCAACATTATGGTAGCCGTAAACGATTACGAAGAGATGGTAGCGGCGGCTGTAGCGGCACAGGCCGACATAATCTTTAGCGGCGCCGGCCTGCCGCTGTCGCTGCCCGCTTTAGTTGCCGGCTCCGGTACATGCATAGCCCCGATTGTAAGTTCAGCGCGGGCTGCAGTCTTGGTGACAAAGCAGTGGCTCAACAAGCACGCCCGTCTGCCGGACATGATTGTGGTGGAGGGGCCGCTAGCCGGAGGACACCTTGGCTTCTCGCGCGAACAGCTAGCCGATACTTCGGGCAAATTCTCCCTCGAGACCATTCTCACTGAGGTTTTGGCAGCGCTTAGGCAGTTGCTTGGGGAGCGAGCCGCAGCCGTGCCGGTAGTTGCCGGCGGCGGTCTTTACACGGGCTTCGACATCGCCCGCATACTCCGGCTCGGGGCGAGCGGCGCACAAATGTCTACCCGCTTTGTGGCTACCGAGGAATGCGATGCTCCCGACGAGTTTAAGGCCGCCTATGTCGCAGCAAAGCCCGAAGACGTCGTAATTATCGACAGCCCCGTCGGTATGCCCGGGCGGGCGATACGCAGCGCTTTCCTCGCTGAAGTAGCGCGCGGCGAGCGCATGCCAGACACCTGCGTGACCAACTGCCTAAAACCATGCGTCCCCAGCCAAGTGCCCTATTGCATTGCCTCCGCCCTGATTAACTCCGCGCAAGGGCAGATGCACGACGGCTTCGCCTTCTGCGGTTCGGAAGTGCATCGCATACGTGAAATTACGACCGTCCCGGCGTTAATGGCGGAGCTGACGATGGAGCTAGAGAAGGCGTGGCGTTAGGAATATCCTCCTTCGTCAAGCAGCTTCCGTTCGCCGGTCAGTTGTCTAAGCTTAGTGATGTCTTGCGTTACTTCGAGTGTGCCTAGGTACTTGCCGCGTTCGTCGCGGACAGCGAAGAAGACGATGTAGAGCATGCGTCCCTTAAGCGTCAGCCAGAATTCCGCACTGTCGCGGCTGCCCTCTTTAAACGCAGTGAGAATTTTCTCCACCATGTCTACGCTTTGGGGCGGGTGGCAGTTCTGCACCTTGCGCCCGATTACTGCGCGGGTGCGCACGAAGATGCGCTCTTTGTTCTCGGTGAAGTAGCGTACTGTATCCTCGTGATCCACAAACGTTAGGTCCACTGGCAGGGCGTTTAGCATATGCATCAATACCGTAGGCGAGATAAGCCCGGAAGGAAACCTAAGCTGACCATCGACAATTGCCGGTTTGTCCGCCGTGGCTTTTTTAAGCGCGGCGATCAGTTCGGTGGTCTCTGCGTGCGGCCGGATGTAGGCGTAACCCACTTGGTCGCTCTCTTTAAGAATCTCAATCCAGTCGTCGGCCTTAAGCTTTTCTAGCGCAGCGGGGAAGAGAATGTTCTCTTCTTTGAAGATCATGCCGTCCACTTCGTCGATAAGCGGGTTCAGGCGCTCGGCGACAAATGCATCGACCTCCGCAGTCGTATCGACATCTTCCAGAGCAGCCGTGGCCTGCTTTTGCAGATCCCTAATCTCGTTGTGCTTCCCCCACATAACTTTGGAGGGCCCCATAAAGCCATATTTCTCGAGGAAAGGGAACAAGAGCTGTTCTTTTTTTGTGTAATGAAGGTCGAGGTCTTGCGCTCGCTTGAGCAGAACGCGTGCCTCCCGCACAAAGCCTGCGACTTGTCCGGCTTCGGCCTGCTTTCTAAGCTCCCTCAGGGCTGCGGTAAGTTTCTCAATCTCTCTGTTCTCCCGCTTGAGCAGACTGACGGGGTGCGCTGGGTTTTCTTCGTTCGTTAAGTCCACTTGCAGAGCCGACTCAAACAGCAGGGCATGCACATTGCAGAAGCGCTTAATCTCGTCTGGCGACATACCTTCGTCGATTAGCGACTGCTCCACTTCGGCAATTTCTAGCGATGAAATTGTGCCAACCTCGTCCTCCATCCTCTGCTTTGCCTCCGCGAGCGAAAGCCCTTGGTGCAAGTCCTTGATAATCTCACGAATAACGCGCTTCTGTTCAGCAAAGTTCCTCGATGTCACTGCCGATTCACCCCTATCCGATATTTTGTAGCAGCAATAGTATGCTCGGTTTGCAGCTTAACGCCATAGGCATGCTCGTCTGATACCTGTTCTATTTGAGCTTCCCCGTTTCCTGCTGCTGGGTTGGTTGCGCGAAAGAGAACAACCTCCCTTGAGGCCAGGAGGTTGCATGTGGGCTGGAGAACATGTGGGCTATAGAACAAGGCCCAGGAATTGTCGCACGTTTATTTCATTTTTGATGTCGCACTCCTCCGTCCCTCTCCGACACTCCCCGTCCCTCTTAACGCATCTTCGGCGCGGGGTCGTGCGATTCGTCGTCTTTAAAGAGGGCGAAGTAGAGTTGAGTGGCGTCGGCGCTACGGGCGGGGGGGTTGGGGCCGAGTTGGCCGAGCTTCTGCCCGGCTGTGACTGTTTGTCCGACGCGGACAGCCGGGGCCGCAAGACTTGCGTACTCTGTGCGCCACCCGCCGCCGTGGTCTACGACGACCAGTGTCCCCCACTCGGGATGATTGGTCTCGATACTCTTAATGCGCCCGGCATACGCGGCGACTATTGTGCTGCCCGGGGAGGCGGCAATGCCGATGCCGAGGTGGTAGCGAAAATCCTGGTGTGTGGCCGACCAGCGAAAGCCGTATTGCTTGATTATCTCCCCGGCCACCGGTCGGTGCAGGGTGTCTATATTCACGGTCACGGGCGCGGCTATAGCGGGCACCGCCGGCGTGGTCGGCTGAGCTACCGGAGCTGGCTGTTCAGGCGGCTTTTGTTCTGCCCCCTTAGGCTGCTCGCCTGCCGGGTCCGCTGCAGGCTGAATAGCAGGGTCGCCAAGCGGCGGGTTGACTACGGGGGGTGCCGGACGGTCGGGTGGGGTGAAAGGCGGGCGTTGCCCGAGGAATCGCTCGGGGTTATCCCACCACCAGGCCCCCGCTAAGGCGATTATCGCTAACATGTAGGCGGCGATAAGAGCGCGACGGCTGCGCACAAGGCGCGACGGGGATGCGCCCCGTACCCGCTTGGCCAGGCGATGCACTAACAGCACTGTGTATAGGCGCAGGCGCGCGAGACGGGCGAGAATGAACTTCATAAGAGCTAACACCTCCTGAATATAAGTGTTAGCCAATAACCACCAGTCTATACGTCGCTTACCGTGGCAGCTCGATTACTTGCACCCCACCGTAGTAATGCGCAAGTATTTCTCTAAAGTTGCGGCCCTCGCGCGCCAAGCCATCCGCCCCCCACTGACACATACCTACGCCGTGACCAAAGCCGCGGGTAGTTATCGTCACCCTTTCGCCCTGCATGGCCAAGGCAAAGTTCGTGGAGTCGAGGCCAAATATAGCGCGGAACTCTGTCCCCGGCATGGTGCGGTTTCCCACCCTTACCCTTAGCACCCTGCCGCTTTGGCTGCGCTCTACGACAGCCAACGGCGGGGTGCGTGACCTAAGAGCTCGCGCTGTTACAGCCACGGCAGGGTCCCACGCTGCCAAAAGCTCCGCCACCTCTGCGACTGTCAGCTGTCGCTCTGCCGTAAGTCGCCGCGAGTGCTGACAGAAGTTGCAGGCGACGCTCGCCAAGTAAGGATACTCATTCGTCCAAACTAAGTGTGCGTATTCGGTGCGTCCGCCGCAGGTGGAATGGAAAATGGGGTCGATAACGCGCCCACGATAAGTAATGACCAGACCCGCCGTACTTTCCACAGCCCGGCGAATCTTGTAGTAGTTGGCCGCAAAGTCTAGCAGGCCCCACTTTTGCTTCTGCGCCGCTAGCGGCAAGTAAGCTTGGCAGTGCGCCGGGTCGTCGCACACGTCGGCTTGCGGGTGGCGGTTGCACCCGTTGCCCCCAAACTGCCGCATCCTGCGTACGGCATAGGTGCGCGCGGCAACAGCTTGAGCCTCTAGCGCAGCCTCGGCAAACAGAGCCGGCATTTCCGCCGCCACCACACCCTGCACGTAGTCCTCCAGAGTCATAGTTACTACCTGCCCTGTGCTTGTCAGCAGCACGTTGACTAGATATGGACTTTCAACAGGCGGAGGGGGTGGCGCGAGCCACCCCCAGACTGAAACTATGAGCGCGGGCACTGCGATGAGCGCCAGGATGATACATGCGGCAATCAGCCACAGGGTTTTCACGCGGTTTCACCTCCGGCATAACATCTATATGCCGAAGTGAACCCTACTTAGACTCGCGGAATGTCGTTAGGCCTCGAGCGCACGAGGTAGCCCGTATACAGGGCTAGTAGGGCTAGGACTATGTGGGGAACTGCCCACGCCCAATGTCCCACAGGAGTAGCTCCGTGTTCCCCTACGCCTTGCCCGTCAAACGCAAACCATAGCACTGTGGGAGGGATCTGCATCACTGCTATCAGACCTAAGCTTACGTACTGGAGACCGAAACTTAAGGCGTTACGCGACGTCACTCTAAGCGTCAAAACCATGACGCCCAGACTCACCAGAGCGATGCCCCAAGGCAGTGCCAGTACTAGGTGGGGAATTACCCACGCCCAATGGGCCACAGGAGTAGCTCCCTGCACACCTAAGCCTTGCCCGTCAAACCATCGCACTATGGGAGGCATCAGCATCACTGCTATCAGGCCTAAGCTTACGTACTGGAGACCGAGGCTTAAGGCGTTACGCGAAGTCGTTCTAAGCGCAAAAACCATGATGCCCAGACTCACCAGAGCGATGCCCCAAGGCACGGTAGCCCAAATAGGATCTCCGAAACGCGGGACGTTAAATCCATAAATCGCGCCCATAATGATGGAAAACGCCGTTAAGAGAAGAGGCACTTGGCCCAAATCCCCTCGGTGCTTATGAATCATTCACTTTCCCTCCATCTCTACCCCCATATTGGTATATTATAGGCATGTTGTCAATACTATCACGTGCCTATGATAGTATCGCGTGAAACTAAGTGGCCTGAGGTTGAGCACAGAAGACAAAGAGGCGGCAGAAGCCACCCCCCTAATCGAAAAACTATTGTGAGCTATTCCAGCCAAATGTCCGCGCCGAGAGACTTTAATTTCTCGACGATGCCGACATAGCCGCGCTCAATGTGGCTGACGCCACACACTTCCGTGACACCCTCTGCCACTAGGCCCGCCAGGATTAAGGCGGCTCCGGCGCGCAAGTCCGAAGCGGTGACAGGTGCGCCGCTTAAGGCGCGCACCCCGCTCACTACGGCGCTTCGGCCATCGGTGCGTATACCGGCTCCCATACGGCGCAGCTCAGGCACATGCATAAATCGGTTCTCAAAGACCGTCTCCGTGACCATACTGGTGCCGCGCGCAAGAGTTAGAAGGGCCATCATCTGCGGCTGCATGTCGGTAGGAAACCCCGGATACGGCAGCGTCTTAATGTCTACCGGCTCGATAGTGCCGTTGCCTTTGACATGCATGCCGTCAAGCAAGCTGTGGACGGTAACACCGGCTTCGCGTAGCTTGGCAGTGAGGCTTATGACGTGCTCTGGGATAACATTCTCAAGGATAAGTTCGCCACCCGTGATTGCTGCCGCCACCATGTAAGTTCCTGCTTCGATGCGGTCGGGGATAACCCGGTAAGACTGCGCATGGAGCGAGCGTCGTCCGTGTACTACGATAGTGTCTGTCCCGGCTCCCTCGACCCTGCCGCTCATGCTGTTAATAAAGCAGGCGAGGTCGACTATTTCGGGTTCCTCGGCGGCATTCTGAATCGTCGTTACTCCTTGCGCGAAGCAGGCGGCCATCATAATGTTTTCCGTAGCACCAACGCTCGGAAAGTCTAGGTAAATAGTATTGCCGGTAAGTTGTCTGGCTGTGGCTTCGATAAACCCATGCCCTAGGACAATGTCTGCTCCGAGCAGACTGAAGCCCTTAAGGTGCAAATCGAGCGGACGTGCCCCGATGGCGCAGCCGCCGGGGAGTGACACCCGAACTTTCCCTAGGCGCCCAAGGAGTGGCCCCATAATTAGGACAGAGGCGCGCATCTTGCTGACCAAGTGAAATGGTGCTTCGCTCGCCGTGAGCCGCTCGGCATTTAGCTCTAGTACACCTTCGCGCCACTCTGCTTCTACGCCTAGATGCTCGAGCACTTCGACCATGGTCAGTACATCCATGAGACGGGGTACAGACTCAAGTTGTGTGACGCCGCTCGGTGCCATCAGCGCTGCCGCCAATATGGGGAGTACGGCGTTTTTTGCTCCGCTTATTTCTACACGGCCGCGCAGTTCGTTGCCACCGCGCACGAATATACTTGGCATAATATCCCTCCTTCCTGCCGTGTACGGCACAAGTTTATTATGCCCGGAACACAAGCTCCTTCAAATGATGGCCGCACAAGTAGGCCAGGACAACCACACCCACGTGTTGCCATCTTGTTCATTGTAGCGCATGCTTAACGACAAATTAGTTTTTCGCCCTCCAAAGGCTAACCCGGCGGGTAGCATGCGACTATAAGCTGTAAGGTTCACGACGCTCCCGTCGCTGTAGAAGTCTAACATGTTCGCAGCCAAAACCCGCAATACTGCCCCCACGAGCCTTTCAGCCGTCTGCGGGGAAAGGCGACCCTGCACTACTCCCACCACGCACGCGGTAACCGTAGGCGCAGCGTCCGCCGCCGCGAAGAAGCTTGCCAGTACTTGGCCTAGCTCTCCCACGTCAGCCTCGCCGGAGCGCACCGTCGCCACCAGATAAGTTGCGTCGGGCAAAGCCTGTATATTGGCCTCTATGTGCAGATGTCCCGCCGTAAAAGCAAGCGAGGCCATGCGCATGTCCGGTTCTTCGGAGTAATGCAGTTCGGCTGGAACGCCGGCAAAGGCCGCTTGGCTTGCCGTCTGCAGTAGCTGCTTAAGTTCCGACGGCGTTCTCTCCCCTGCCGCAAGCAGAGCCCAGCCGTTCATGCTGACCTCAAGTCGCGCTGCGCCAGTAGCAGCAAAAGCCCGCTCTAAGTTCGTCAGATTAGGAACCGACACCTGTGTCGCCAACGCGCTCCCTAACAGACCTAACAGTATCACCAGAAGCCCAACTATTACTTTCGCCATGTTTTTATATTCCCTCCCCTGTGCTGATAATTATTGACGGGGGGAAGGAACAATATACCACACGCGAAAGGCCTGCCACCATGCAAACAGCGGCAGGCCGTTTTTCTGCAGTTAGGCTACGGCGTCCGCGTACGCTGCTACTTGGCTCGCACTACGTCCTTAATCTTCATCAGGCGCGAGATGGCGCCGCGTTCTTGCTCGGATAGCTTCATAGAGATGCTTTTCACTGTTTCCTCTAGCGTCGGGATAAGCACGTACTCCAAGGCGTTGACCCGGCGCCGCGTGCGCTCGATTTCCTCTGCCAAGAGCTCAAGCGCACGTTCAATACCCGCGAGCTCAATCAGCGTCGGCAGAAGTTCGGCAAAAACGCCGAGCGCCATATCTAACTCGCCCGAAGTCCCGGCCATGCCGTAGGCGTAGACATCGCCCTCCTGGCGCAAGCCAAACACCGGGGCGGTAACGGACATCATTCGCTTCTCGGTCACCGAGAGCTCGACGTGCTGCTTGGGGAACATGATGGCCTCGTCGAGTATCTCCGGCGTCATTACGGCCCGGGCTATCAGGAAGCTTTGATAGCCAAGCCGCAGTTTCTGCTCGACAGTTAGGCGCAAGCGCTTGACATCACGCAGGAGCGACATAAAGCTCTTCATGAGTTCATCGCGCTTGTCCTTTAGCAGTTTGTGTCCTCGCTTGGCCACCCGCACGCGCTTTTTTAGGCGCAGGAGCTCCATGCGAGTCGGGTTGACTCTAATGTTCACCGCTGTTACCTCGCTTCGGCCGGCAGGTACTTCTTGATGTGCTCCTCGCGTACACGCTTAAGTTCCGTCACCGGAAGCAGCGCCATTAGTTCCCAGGCAAGATTCAAAGTAGCGGCGATGTCGCGGTCGGCGTACTCACCTTGGTTGACAAAGCGCTGCTCGAACTCATCGGCAAACTTAGAGAAGCGCTTGTCTACATCTGAGAGCGCGGCTTCACCGAGAATAATGGCGAGTTCTTTTGCTTCTTTACCGCGGCTGTAAGCTGCAAACAGCTGATTCAGCACACCGCTGTGGTCCTCGCGCGTCTTGCCCGTGCCGATACCCTTGTCTTTAAGCCGAGAGAGAGACGGCAACACGTCAACCGGCGGGTAAATGCCCTTGCGATGCAGTTCGCGCCCCAGAATAATCTGTCCCTCGGTAATGTAGCCGGTAAGGTCGGGGATGGGATGCGTTTTGTCGTCTTCCGGCATGGTGAGAATCGGAATCTGGGTAATGGAGCCCGGCCGACCCTGAATGCGTCCCGCTCTCTCGTACAGCGTGGAGAGGTCGGTGTACAGGTACCCGGGGTACCCGCGGCGTCCCGGAACTTCTTTGCGGGCGGCAGAGATTTCGCGCAACGCCTCGGCGTAGTAGGTCATGTCGGTCATAATTACGAGAACGTGCATGCCCTTCTCGTAGGCGAGGTACTCGGCGCAGGTTAGGGCGATACGCGGCGTGGCAATGCGCTCGATAACCGGGTCGTTAGCTAGGTTAATAAATAGCACGGCGCGGTCGATAGCGCCCGTCTTGCGGAAGTCGCTGGTGAAGTAGTCGGCTTCCTCGAAGGTAATACCCATGGCGGCAAAGACTACGGCAAACTCACTGTCGCTGCCGAGCACTTTGGCCTGGCGGGCAATCTGCGCTGCTAGCTTAGCGTGCGGGAGGCCCGAGCCCGAGAAGATGGGCAGCTTCTGTCCGCGCACTAGCGTGTTCATGCCGTCAATCGTCGAGATGCCCGTCTGGATAAACTCCGAAGGGTAGGCGCGCGCATACGGATTAATGGGGTTGCCGTTAATGTCTAAGCGTTTGTCCGGGATAATGGCCGGTCCGTTGTCGCGGGGGTTGCCGAAACCGTCGAAGACGCGGCCGAGCATATCGGTCGATACAGGCAGCTCGATAACCTTGCCCAAGAAGCGCGCTTTGCTCTTCTCCATGTTAATGCCTGAGGTGCCTTCGAAAATCTGCACAAGCGCCTTGCCGCGCATAGCCTCGAGCACGCGGCCGCGGCGAATTTCGCCGCTTGGGAGCTCAATCTCGACTAGTTCCTCGTACTTTACGCCCTCAACCTTGTCGACAAGCATGAGGGGCCCTGATATCTCAGTTATCGTGCGGTACTCTTTCTGCATTTTTGCTCCCCTCCTTACTTTAGTTGCTCGCGGATACGGGCTTCGATGGTGTCAAAACGGTCAATCTCGGTTTCCGGCAGGTACTTAGAGCGCGCAATCTCTACCCTGACCGGGAGCTCTAGCAGGCGCTCTAGCGGCATCCCCCGCTGCATGGCTGCCTGTGCTTCCTTGTAGAAGGTGAGAATTAAGCGCATAATGCGATACTGCTTGGGCAAGGAAGTGTAAGTGTCTACTTCGTGGAAGGCGTTTTGGTGCAGGAAGTCTTCGCGGATGGACTTGGCCGTCTCTAACGCCAACCTGTCCGTAGGCGACAAGGCGTCGATACCGACTAAGCGCACGATTTCTTCGAGTTCCGATTCCTTTTGCAGCAGGCGCATGGCGTCCCGGCGGTAAGTCGGCCACTCCGGGCCGGCATTAGCCGCAAAAAACTCGTCTAGCCGTTCGGCGTAAAGCGAGTAGCTTAAAAGCCAGTTAATGGCGGGGAAGTGGCGGGACTCTGCCAGCCTCGCGTCAAGACCCCAGAAGACTTTTACAATGCGCAGCGTCGACTGCGTCACCGGCTCCGACAAGTCGCCGCCCGGGGGCGAGACCGCGCCAATCGCGGTAAGCGAGCCTTCCGAACCGTTTAAGTTGGCGACCGTGCCGGCACGCTCGTAGAACTCGGCTACGCGCGAGCCAAGATAAGCGGGATACCCTTCTTCGCCCGGCATTTCCTCAAGACGGCCGGACATTTCGCGCAGCGCCTCGGCCCACCTGGAGGTGGAATCGGCCATCAGCGCGACGGAATAACCCATGTCGCGGTAGTACTCGGCAATGGTTATACCGGTATATATCGACGCCTCGCGCGCGGCTACCGGCATATTGGACGTATTGGCGATAAGCACCGTGCGTTCCATGAGCGGCTCGCCGGTCTTGGGGTCGTGCAGCTCGGGGAACTCCATCAATACATCCGTCATCTCGTTGCCGCGCTCGCCGCACCCAACGTAGACGACGATATCGGCGTCGGCCCACTTGGCAAGCTGATGCTGCACAACGGTCTTGCCCGAGCCGAAAGGCCCCGGCACACAGGCTACGCCGCCCTTAGCGACGGGAAAGAACATGTCGATAACGCGCTGACCGGTAGTGAGCGGAGTTGCGGGCGTGCGCTTTGCGCTGTAGGGCCTGCCTTTGCGTACCGGCCACTTCTGCATCATGGTCAGCGACACGGGGCCGCTTTCTGTTCCTAGGCGAACCACGTCATCGGTAATGGTCGCCTGCCCGCTGTGTATCCATTCCACGCGGCCGGAGAGTCCCGGTGGAACCATTACCTTATGTGTTACCAGTACGGTTTCGCGCACTGTGCCTAGCACCGTGCCCGGCTGTACCTGTGCACCTACCGCGACTGCCGGGGAAAAGTCCCACTTTCTCTCGCGGTCTAGGCTCGGCACCTGAATGCCGCGGGTAATAAACGCGCCGGCGCGCTCTTCAATCTTATTGAGCGGGCGCTGAATGCCGTCGTAAATCGAGGTCATCAGCCCCGGGCCTAGTTCGACCGAAAGCGGCGAGCCGGTCGAGACTACAGGCTCGCCCGGGCCTACGCCGGCTGTTTCCTCGTAGACTTGTATAGAGGCGCTGTCGCCGCGCATTTCGATTATCTCACCGATGAGGCCCTTCTCTCCGACCATAACCATGTCATACATGCGCGCATGTGACATACCCGCGGCAATGACCAAGGGCCCGGAGACTTTGACAATAACGCCTTCCTGCCGTGTGGTATTAGCCATTCGTCTTTCCCTCTTCCTTGAAAAGAATATCTACTCCGATAGCCCTCTCCACCATCTTGCGGAGACGTTGCTGTCCTAGTCCGGTGCTACCCTGATTGTCGGGAATCACGGTGAAAATAGGCAAGGTGCTCTCGCGGGCCGCGCGAATCAGGTATTCCACCTGAGGATATATGCGCTCCGTAACAAACACGACCGCAAAGCCGCCTTTTAAGACTCCTTCGACTGCCGCCACCGCTTGAGCGCGGTCGATGACTTCAAAGGTAGCAAGGCCTAGCGCGCTAAAGCCGCGGATGGTATCGCTGTCGCCAATCAGGCCAATCTTATGCATACCCTTCACGCAGCCTTTCGCGAATTTCCTCGTTGGGTACACCGTTCAACTTGCCAATCATAATGATGCGGATGTTTCTTACTTCGTTCTCTTTAGCCAGTATATAGTTTATTATGGGCTCCGGGCCAAAAGCCTGAAAGCGTGCTTTGCGGGATAGCTCCGTCAGAAAACCGTCGCTTAGCTTCTCTAGCGTCGTCAGACCGCGCCCCTCAAGGAGAGCGCCTATGCCCTGCTCGACTACCGCTCGATAGGGCGAACCACTAAAGCGCCCGACAATGGCGGGATAGTCCTCTGTCACGGCTTCCAGAAACGCGGCTTGCGGCATCGTTCCCCCCGCGAGGAGGTTTTCGGCGAGGAAATCTCGCCCACGCCCTAAGCGTTTTGTCCGCACGAGGCTCTTCATATTAGCAAGGTCCGCCTGGCTCGCGAGCAACCGCGCCAGAAAGGCGTAGCCATGTTGCTCGGCAAACGCTATCGTGTGAGAATACTGCAAACGGTCAAGCACGACGTCTATAACCTTGGGGTCTTTGCTGTCCTCGTAGGCACGCGCCGCAGCGGCGGCAAACCCGTAATACTCCTCGGGCACACCGGGAAACTTCTCCTGTTGGCAGACATAAGTCATGAGCTTAGCCGGAACCAGCCCCGCGTCAATCAAGAGGTGATCGAAGCTCTTCCCTTGGAAATGAGCCTTTAACGCCACCTTCATGTTATGGATGTCGTACTTGATTAAGAAGAGGTCTACCAGTGGCTCATCCGGCAGGAGCTTTTTCATTAAGCTGTAGACGCGCGTGATTTCCCCGGCCGTAACCTGCGCATAGTCGTGCGGACCGGCTGCGCGCGACACTAAGTCGGCGTATTCGGTCTCGCCCAAAATGCGCATGGCCTCGTCGGCATTTTTGGCCTCGATCATGCGGCTTAGTTTTGCCATATCGAGCAGTCGGGTCTCTAGGACTCTAATGCGGCCGACAGCATAGGCGTAGCGAGAGTCATGTGAAATGGACATAGTCTTCACTCCTTCACGGGCGCGTTAGTGTGGACACTAACTAAACAGCACCGCTGCTACTTCCGGTTCGAGCTGCTCCCGCACAGACTTCTGCAGAGTCGGGAAGGTAACGTTAATTTCGAGGTTCTCGCCTAGGAGGTAGAACCCTCCCCCGGTTGAGCGGTGCTCTTTGGCTAACGTCAACTCGCCCCGTTTGCCTTGCGCGGCCAAAGACTCGTTAACTTCGGCGATAAAGGCGGGCGTGAAAATCTGGCTGTCTTCCTTGGCGCACACTACCTGCTCTGCGCCGGTCTCTGCGGCGTCAAGCAGCATCGCGCTAATTAGCTTCCTCTGCTCCTCTACCGGCAAGGCGCGGAGCTCCGCTAGGGCCGCGACAAAGGCTTCTTCCATAACCGACTGCTTAACCGCAAGCAGCTTTTTTCTGGCCTCAAGTCTCGCCGCTGTAAGCAAACGCGCTCCTTCTTCGGCCACGCGCGCCTCGGCCCCGGTGACAAGGCCCTCGGCCTGTGCGGCAGCCACCTGCTTGGCCTCGGCTAGCTTGGCTTCTTCGCCGGCATAGCCGGCGGCGTGGATGGCTTGAACTTGCCTTTCGGCATCGCCGAGAATCTTAGCGACGATATTCTCTATAGACACACGATCAACTCCTTATCGAGCCGCTCTTTAGAGAACAACTCTGTTGATGAGGAGCAGGCTGGCCAGCAGGCCAAAGATGGCGTAGGTTTCTACCATAGCAGGGAGGATTAGCGCTTTACCGGAAGCATCCGGGTGCTTCACGATAATGTTCATGGCCGCGGCCGAGACTTTGCCTTGCCAGATTCCACTCATAAGCCCGCTGATGGCAGCAGGTAAGCAGGCAAAAAACAACTGCCAACCCTGGTCTATGGTTACGGTGCCTGCCGCGCCGAGAAGATTCCAAATCCAAAAGCCAATTAGCAATCCGTAAACGCCCTGTGTGCCAGGCAAAGCCTGTAGGAGCAAAAGCTTACCGAATTTCTCGGGATCCTCGGACATAATTCCGGCCGACGTCTGCCCGGCAATACCTACACCGATGCTAGATCCGGTTCCACCAAGAAAGACTGCTAGCGCTGCACCGAGAATTGCCAGACCCATGCCGGCGTTTACTCCTAACCATTCCATTTTATTCTTCCTCCATTACTTTCATTGTATATTGAGCCTTATTATAGGCACTAGCCCCTAATGACGGTGAACTTCGACTCGCGCTGGAAAGGCTTAAAAGGCACGCCCCCACCTTCAAAGAACTTGGTGAAGAACTCAACGAACTGGAGACGTGCCGAGTGGACAAAACAGCCCAAACCAGAAAGCAACAAGTTGAACAGATGCCCCACCACCAACAAGAGCAATGCCCCCAGCCAACCCACCACAGGTATAGGCACCAACATCATGGCGATGGTGTTTATAACCATAGCGATGACGGCACTCGACATCCCCAAAGCCATCAAACGGGTGTAGGACAACGCGTCGCTGAAGTAACCTACTCCGCCATACAGCGAATACAGACCTAGGCCAAGCTTACCTAAAATACCCTTTGCTCCTCTTCCTTGGGTAG
This sequence comes from Selenomonadales bacterium, assembly GCA_018335585.1. NCBI lineage: Bacteria > Bacillati > Bacillota > Negativicutes > Selenomonadales > Selenomonadales bacterium. Next base: position 42,513 of record JAGXRZ010000053.1, on the reverse strand, counting down.
CCACTACTATAACTGCGCCAAGCAACGAAGCGCTCTGAGCTAGGCCAACCATGCCGCCTAACCCCGGTAAAACGCTCGTCAAAGCTAGCAAGACCAGCGAGAGCAGCAAAAACAGCCATGATCCTTGGTCTAACACCGCTCCCCTTGTATCTCCACTGCGCCAACTCATATAGGCTTTTAGGCCTATGCCAAGCAAGATGTGGATTACCCCTAGAGCGACGGAGAAAGCCATCAGTCCCATGGGGTTAGAAATCGGGTCAATCAAGACTAAGCTTTGCCTGATATCTTGGATCATTGGAATGGGCACATAGTTTAAGAGGTCGCCAAAAAACCCGTTGACAGCAAGACCTACCGGCACCGCAATCAGCCCTGCAAGCATGAAGAGGCTAAAGAACTTGCTTGAACCTAAGTCTAGCTTGTACTTCTTAACAAACCACCAGCATGCCGCGAGGATTAACAGTCCGTATCCCGCATCGCCTAAAGCTAAGGCGAAAAAGAAGCCAAAGAACGGAGCTAAGGCGAACGTCGGGTCGACTTCGGTATACATCGGCCACCCATACATGTTTGTGACCATCTCAAAGGGCTTAGCCAACTTCGCGTTCTTAAGTTTAATAGGCGGCGTTTCGCCGGGAGGTGCTTCCTCAAAGCGCACGTAGACATCGGGAAAACGCTCTGCTAGCTCTGCGGTCAGGCGCGCCTCGGAGTCGACGTCAGTCCAGCCTTCGAGCCAAAAAGTCTGCCGCGTGTCCTGCGTGGCTGCCTGTGCCCGCTCACGCTGCATTAGCGACCCATAGTAGTCGTACATTACTTGAAGCTTTAGCTTCTCGTCCACTAGGCGCACGCTCGCCGCCGCAATGGCTGCGGCCTCGGCCAGAAGTGCTTGTAGCTTAGTCTGTACGTCTAGCAGCGCTTCCGCCGGTGTCTCTTCCCCCGTGCTGATAGCGGCAGGCGTAAAGATAGCTTCCTTAATAACGGCGGGCGACACAGAGCGATGGTATACAATAGCTAGGTTTAGCTTATTGCCGGCAGACTGCACTTGCTCGACGTGGTACAGCCCTGCACACTCAACATCCAAGCGCGCAAGAAACGCCGGCATGTCCTTCTGTAGCACGGTGCCAAACACCATGTTTACCGTGCCGCTAAGCTCGGCCTTAAGCCTTACTTTAAGACTAGACCACGCCAAAAGCGCGCTCTGTTCGGCTTGCAGCTGCCGCCGCTCGGAGGCAATCTCGGTGAGGCGCTTGTCGTACTCGCGCGTTGCTTGTGCTACGGTGCGTGCGTCGAAACTAGCGCGAATCTGTGCGTCTAACTCCGGCGAAACGCCAGCCTTAAGACCCATAAAGCTATCGATTAAACCTTCTTTGTAGCTGTCAAACCGCTTCAGGTAGACTAGAGCACGGCCTATTTCTGCTTGCAGGGCCTCAGCTTCACTGGCGGAAACTGCGCTCGCGCCGGCTTGCACGTTGTGATGACGTTCTTTTTGTTCGGCGACAGCTACCTGCAGTACGGCCCACTCCTGCAGCGCCGCCACAAGCTCCGTTTTGCGGGACAAGTGGGCGACGATATGCACTTTTTTCATTTTAGCTACGGCCATCGCGCGTCATTATCCTCTCTCGTATCAGCTTTACCGCTGCGTTTAGTCGCGAGCTTGCTCGCTGGCGCAAGGCAGCGCACTCGGCGTCAGACTGCAGCACTATCTCCTCTGCGCTAGCTGCGGCGCCGGCCATCCCCTGCTCGATTATTGTCTCGGCTTTGTGCTTAGCTTGACTCACCGCTCGCTTAACTATCGCTTCGTATTCAACTTCGGCTTTTTCTAAGCGTTTGGCGGCTTCCGCCTTAGCTGCCTGCACCATCTGCTCGGCCTGTGTTTCGGCGTGTTTGATCTTCTGCAAAACATCCTGCATCGTCATCACCTTCCTTCGGGAACGGATTAATAATTCGGTACTATCGCCCACACTATACTACACATTTTGTCCGTGGCAGGCAACAGGGGGAGTAGGCCGCCGGCCGCCAGGCGCCAGCCGCCAGCTTTGAGCTGTGAGCTGTGAGCTTTGAGCTTTGAGCTTTGAGAGGGTGAGGCGTTAGGCTTGAGGCGTTAGAAATCATGAATCGTGAATCGTGAATCATGAACTGGGGAGTGCGGGTCTTTCTACCAGGAGCCAGGAGCTAGGAGCCAGCTACCACTACTGGGCACTGGGCACTGAGCACTGGGCACCTCTCCACTCCGCTGGCCGTTCCGGCGTGCGGCCAAAGAAATGCAGCAACGCTTGAGCAATGCGGCCTGCGGCGCGGCCGTCGCCGTAGGGGTTAATCGCCGTGCTCATGGACTGGTAGGCGGCTTTGCTTTCCAGCAACTCGCTCGCATGCGCCACAATCCCGGCGCGCGACGTCCCCACGATGCGCACGGTGCCTGCCTCTACGGCTTCGGGGCGCTCGGTACTGGTGCGCATCACCAAGACCGGCACGCCTAGCGCCGGGGCTTCTTCCTGCAGTCCGCCTGAGTCGGTAAGTATAAGGTAAGAACGCGCCATCAAGTTGTGGAAGTCGTCGGTATCGAGCGGGTCAAGCAGGGTGATTTGCGGATGCCCCGCCAGATGAGGCATTACCACTTCCCTTACCACAGGGTTAAGGTGAACCGGAAAAATCATGCGGCAGTCCGGGAAGGCCGCGAGCACATCGAGCAAAGCCAAACACATGGCCTGCATCGGCTCGCCCCAGTTCTCGCGCCGGTGCACTTCTACTAAGAGCAATCGTCCCGTAGTCTTGGCGAGCGCCTGTCGCAAGGCGGCGTCGTGGTACTCGTAATCCGGCCGCACGGTTGTAGCTAGCGCGTCGATGACGGTGTTGCCGGTAATGAAAATGCTCTCTTCTCGCACGCCTTCGCGCAACAGATTGCCCTTCGCCGTCGGCGTAGGAGCAAAGTGCAGGTCGGCTAGGCTGCCCGTGAGCTTACGGTTTATTTCCTCGGGGAAAGGCAAGTACTTCTCGTGCGTACGCAACCCAGCTTCGACGTGCCCGACCGGCACTTGGTTGTAGAAAGCGGCCAGGCTGCCGGCGAGCGTTGTAGACGTATCGCCGTGGACTAGCACAATGTCCGGGCGGTCGGCGCGAAAGATTTCGTCAAGCCCGGTAAGCGCCCGCGCAAACGTTTCGGGCAATGTCTGTCTCTCACGCATAATGTTTAGGTCGTATTTTGGCTCGATACTAAACAGGCGCAGTACCTGGTCTAGCATGGCGCGGTGCTGTCCGGTGACGCACACGGAAACGCTAAACTCAGGATAGCGCCCGAGCTCGCTAATGACCGGGGCCATTTTCACGGCCTCCGGCCGTACCCCAAACACGGTAAAGACTTTGATGGCCATGACCTGCCGCCCTTCGCTAAATACTCTCGACCAGCAAGCCCGCTTCTGTGAGAAGTTCTCGGCTAAGCAGGTCGGGATAACCGTCGGCGTACACCACGCGCTTGATGCCCGCGTTAATGAGCATCTTGGCGCAGAGGACGCACGGGAAATGCGTGGTGTAGATAGTCCCGCCCCTGATGGACACACCGGAGAGGGCGGCCTGAATGATGGCGTTTTGTTCGGCGTGCAGTCCGCGGCAGAGCTCGTGTCGCTCCCCTGACGGCACGCCCTGTTGCTCGCGCAGGCAGCCGATGTCCAGACAGTGCGAAAGCCCCGTCGGCGCGCCGTTATAGCCGGTAGTGAGGATGCGTTTATCCAGGATAACCACGGCACCTACGCGGCGGCGCAGACAGGTGCTGCGCTCGGCCACCGTGCGGGTGATGGCCATAAAGTATTCGTCCCAGCTAGGCCGCGTCATTTAGTGCCAAAGAGCCGGTCGCCCGCGTCTCCGAGACCCGGCACGATATAGGCGTGTTCGTTAAGGTGCGAGTCAATGGCGGCGGTAAAAATGTCGACCTCGGGGTGGTGGCAGTGAACCTTCTCGATGCCCTCGGGTGCCGCAATAAGGCACATGAGTTTTATGGACTGCGCGCCCCGCTGCTTGAGAAAGTTAATCGCGGCTACGGCCGAACCGCCTGTCGCGAGCATCGGGTCCACCACGATTAACTCGCGCTCCGCTACGTCGCTTGGCAGCTTGACGTAATACTCTACCGGTTGCAGCGTTTCCGGGTCGCGGTAGATGCCGATATGCCCTACTTTAGCCGCCGGAATAAGGCGCAGGATGCCGCTGACCATGCCGAGGCCGGCGCGCAGGATGGGGATAATGCCGAGTTTTTTGCCCGCGATAACTTTAGATTTAGTCTTGGCCACAGGCGTTTCTACTTCGCACTCGGCGAGGGGGAGATTGCGCGTCACCTCGTACGCGAGAAACATGGCCACTTCCTCCACCAAGTCGCGAAACTCCTTGGAGCCAGTATTCTTGTCGCGGATGAAGGTCAGCTTATGCTGAATCATGGGATGCGCCACTAGGTGCACGCGGTTCAAGCGGACTCCTCCTATTCGGCGCTCTTATACAGCGGAAATTGACCGCAAAGCGCAGCCACTCCGGCGCGCACGCGCGCAAGCACGGCGTCGTCACCTGGGTTCTCGAGTACATCCGCAATTAAGTCGGCAATAGTCACCATGGCCGCTTCCTTCATGCCACGCGTAGTCATGGCTGGCGTGCCGATGCGGATGCCGCTCGTAGTAAAGGGACCTTCGGGGTCAAAGGGGATGGTATTCTTGTTGACGGTAATGCCAACGGTATCGAGTACTTTCTCGGCTTTTTTGCCGGTTAGGCCTTTGCTGCGCAGGTCTACTAAGAGCAGGTGGTTGTCCGTCCCGTCGGAAACTAAGGTGAACCCGCGCTGCTTAAGTGCAGCGGCCAGCGCGGCGGCATTCTTAACTACTTGGTCTTGGTAGCCATGGAACTCGGGCTGCAGCGCTTCTAGGAAAGACACGGCCTTAGCCGCAATAATGTGCATTAGCGGTCCGCCTTGCATGCCGGGGAAGACGGCTTTGTCGATAGCCTTAGCCCATTCGGCGGTGCACAGAATCATGCCGCCGCGCGGCCCGCGCAGTGTCTTATGCGTTGTGGTAGTCACAAAGTGCGCAAACGGCACGGGGCTCGGATGGTGCCCGGTGGCGACGAGACCGGCGACATGAGCCATATCTACCATAAAGAGCGCGCCACAGGCATCGGCAATCTCGCGCAGGCGCTTAAAGTCGATTACGCGCGGGTAAGCGCTAGCACCGGCTACGAGGAGCTTGGGGCGGTGAGCGAGCGCGAGCTGCTCTACTTCTGCGTAGTCGATAAAACCGTCCGTGCCGACGCCGTAGGGAATAAACTTATAGAGGAGACCGGAGAAGTTTACGGGGCTGCCGTGGGTGAGGTGCCCGCCGTGGGATAGGTTCATGCCGAGCACCGTGTCGCCGGGGGAAAGGCAGGCAAAGTACACAGCCATGTTGGCCTGTGCGCCTGAGTGCGGCTGCACATTGGCGTGCTCCGCCCCAAAGAGCTTGCAGGCGCGGTCGCGCGCTAGGTCTTCCGCGCGGTCGACGACGTGGCAGCCACCGTAGTAGCGCTTGCCGGGATAACCTTCGGCATACTTGTTGGTCAGCACCGAGCCCATGGCTTCAAGAACCGCTTTACTTACGAAGTTCTCCGAGGCGATAAGCTCCAGATGGTCTTGCTGGCGTACTAGTTCTTGCTCTAACACACCGGCGATTTCTGGGTCGATAGCTCGTAAACTCATGTTTCTCTCTCCTTTACATTTTTCCCCTAGTACATTGATTCTTAGCGCTCGCTTTGACCCTGCTCAAGCAGGGCAATCTTCTCTAGGCGCCGCAGGTGCTTGTCCCCGACAAACTCGGCTCCCAGCCAAACGGCGACAATGTCTAACGCCAGCCCGGGACCGATAACCCGCTGCCCTAAACAGAGCACATTCGCATCGTTATGTTCGCGCGTGGCGCGGGCAGAAAAAGTGTCGTGGCAGAGGGCGGCGCGAATACGCGCGTGTTTGTTCGCGGCAATGCTCATGCCTATGCCGGTGCCGCAGATAAGTATCCCCCGCTCGGCCGCGCCGCTCTGTATGTCGTTACACACGAGCGCCGCAAAATCCGGGTAATCGACAGAGGCCTCTGTGCTTGTGCCCCTGTCGAGCACGGTGTGACCGACGCGCGTGAGAAACATGGCTATCTCTTGCTTTAATGCTAGACCGGCGTGGTCGCTGCCCAGTGATATCTGCATCGTATCCTCCTTACCCCCTGCCCGGCGGCTCGGGCCTCCGGCGGATCGCCGCTCTTATTCTACCATATTCGACGGCAGGCCGAGTTTTCTTGCTACCAGCACGACGAGGCTGTCGATTTCTGTCGCACAGGCGTTGTAGGTGGCCTCGTCTTGCCCGAAGGGGTCTAGCACATCGTAAATGTCTGGCTCGCCGTCCGCTTGCGTGGCCTCGTCGCGCGCAAACTCCTTTAGGGTAAACGTCTTGGCGCTTACGGCGGGGAACTTGCCCGTGACAATTTCTTTGTGCCTGCGCGTCATGGTCAGGATTAAGTCTGCCCATTCCACCAGCTCTTGGCTAAGCAGCTGTGCGCGGTGCGTGCTTAAGCTAAAGCCCTTAATTTTAAGAGCAGCTACCGCACCCGGCGAGGCCTCTGCTCCCTCGTCTGCCGCTACGCCTGCCGAGCGCACCTCGTGTCCGCCATAGCGCTTAAAGATGGCTTCGGCCATAGCACTCCTGCACGTGTTTCCGGTGCACACAAACAAGACCTTCACATGTCTACCTCCCTTTGATACGTGTCGCAGCTTTGTGCAGGCGGTTCATAACCGCTTCACCGAGTCCGCGCGGGGGCACCGCCTCGACTAGCACACGGGTAAGGCCCAAATCGTCTATTTCTCTGAGGTAAGCGTAAAGCCTTTTTGCGGCTGTGTCTGCTTGTCCGCGGTCGCCTAGGGTAAAACGGGCGACGTGCTCCGGCACGGCAGCCAAAGTGTCTGCAAAAGCAATTACGGCGGGGGGTGACGCCTCGCGCTCTGCGTCGGCAGCGATATGCTTAACCGCCTCGCCTTCGTACACAATCACGGCGGCGCGCGGCGCGTAGTGCTTGTACTTCATGCCCGGGGCAAGCGGCGCGCCTGCTTCCTGAGCGTTTTCTCCCCATGCACCCTGTACCGCGGCACCGGTTTCCTCGGCTAACATTTCGCGCGTAATGCTGCCGGGACGCAAGATATAAATGACGTCATCGCGCACCTGCACCACCGTGGATTCTAGTCCTAGATGCGTTTCGCCGCCGTCTAGCAAGGCATCGATGCGGTCGCCTAAATCCTGCGCTACGTGCCTGGCCGTAGTGGGGCTTGGTAGACCGGATAGATTTGCGCTCGGGGCTACAATTGGCACACCGGTTACAGAAATTAGCGCTAACGCAATGTCGTCGGCCGGCATACGCACGCCGATAGTAGAAAGGCCTGCCGTAGCGAGCGCGGGTACGGCTTGGGTTTTGGGGAGCACTAATGTCAGCGGGCCGGGCCAAAAGGCGAGCATCAGGCGCTCCTCTAAAGGCGTCATATGGGAAACCAGTTCGGTAAGTTGTTTGGGGTGCGAGATGTGCGCAATCAGGGGGTTATCGGGGGGCCTGCCCTTAGCGGCAAAGAGGCGCGCAATGGCGGCGGGGGAGTCAAACCGCGCGCCTAACCCGTACACCGTTTCGGTAGGAAATGCGACTAGGCCGCCATTTCGTAAAATGGCAGCCGCCTCGGCAATGTATTTATCTTTGGTCGTATGCTCTTCTGGGCAGAGAATGCGCAATGCCGTCACCCGCTTCAGCTTGCTCTGCCTATTGTATCACGCAGGGCGGGGTTTAACCACAGCACTTAGCACTTAGCACTTCGCACTTAGCACTGCGTGGAGACGACCGGGGAGGAGTTGTTCACCACAGAGGCACAGAGAACACAGAGACACACTGCACCTTTTCCCTCACAGCTCACAGCTCAAAGCTCAAAGCCCGTTAGGAGCCCCAGATTATTCTCTCAACGTCGCTAAGTCATACGCCAAGGGAATAATGTAGAGCGTAAGCAGCGTCGACATCGTCAGCCCGCCGATAATAGCGATGCTTAGGGGGCGCTGCATCTCTGCGGCAGAACCGCCTAAAACAGCCATGGGCACGAGCGCAAGGATTGTAGTTGTCGTGGTCATCAGGATGGGGCGAAGCCTTGCCCCCGCCGCCTCGATAATGGCGTCGTGCACACTGCGGCCGCGGGCGCGCAGTTGGTTAATGTAGTCGACTAAGACAATGGCGTTGTTAACTACAATCCCCGCCAGCACGATAACGCCCATAATCGAGGGTACGTTAAACGTTTGGCCGGTAAAGAACAGCGCCAGCAGCACGCCGATAACCGCGAGCGGCATGGTAAACATGACGATAAACGGGTACAGCAGCGACTCAAACTGGGAGGCCATGACCATATACACCAGCACTACAGCGAGGATTAGCGCGGTAATTAGGCCGCTGAAGGCTTCGTTCATCTCGAGCGCATCACCCGCGAGTTCGGCGCGGTAATCCACCGGGAGCTCTAAGGCGTCGAGCCTTTCCTGCAAATCGCGCGTCACGCTCCGCAGGTCGCGCCCTTCAACGGTAGCCGTAATCGCGACGTAGCGCTGGTTAGCCCGCCTGTTAATCGAAGCCGGCCCGACAGCCTGTTCAACAGATGCCACTTGGCTAAGCCTAACGACCTGCCCCTCGCGTGCGGCCACAATTAGGTTTTCGAGGTCTGCTATGCTTTGGCGAGCGGAGTCTATTAGGCTGACGTTGACGTCGATTTCGCGCCCGTCACGCGAGACGCGGGAGACGTTCTCGCCCTGGAACGCCGTGCGCACGGCACCGGCTATCGCAGTCGGAGCCAAACCGAGGCGCGCCGCCTTCTCTCTGTCTACGCGCACCACCAGCTCGTTCGCGCCGACGCCGGCGTTATCGCGCACTTCCGTAATGCCTTCGATTGTTGCGGCTGCCTCCTTAATTTGGTCGGCGTACTGCCTTAGCCCGGCGAGAGTAGGCCCGGACAGGTTAACGACAACGGAAGTGCTGCCGCCAAGACCCATGCCCCCTCCCCCGCCCATGCCTGCCGCGGCTGAAGCGCGCACGGTGCCGTCCGCGAAGTCGGCATACTTGGCGTTTATCTCTGCGGCGATATCGGCACTGCGGTAACCCGTCTTAAGCACCACCGTCATTGTGGCGCGATTTGCGCGTCCGGCGGCCATGCCCATCATGCGCCCGCCGCCTGCCCCGCCGATACTCGTCGACACCGAACCGACCTCGGGGCGCGCCAACAAATCGTCTAAGACAACGGTAGCGACTTCCTGTGTCTCGCTTACGGCGCTGCCTGCGGGCAACGTCACCGTGACGCTGAGTTCACCTTGATCCATAGTGGGGATAAACTCGCCGCCGATGCGACCGAAGGTGAGGAGGCTCCCCCCGAGCAAAGCCAAAGTAAGTAGCGCCACTACTGCCTTGTGCCCGAGCGCCCACTTTAGCGACGCCTGGTACTGGTTCAGGCGGCGTTGTCCTGTCGCGGCCCGACTCGGCCTTGTCCTTAATATGGTAGCCGAGAGAACCGGCACTACTATTAGGGCGACGGCAAGACTCGACAAGAGCGAAAAGCTCACCGTCAGAGCAAGTTCCCTAAACATCATGCCGGTAATGCCGCCCACAAAGGCCACGGGCAGAAAGACGGCCACCGTGGTAAGTGTAGAGGCGGTAATCGCCATGGCCACTTCCTCGGTGCCTTTGCGCGCAGCGGTGAGGCGGTCGGCGCCTTCTTCTTGGTAACGATAGATATTCTCTAAGACTACGATGGAGTTGTCGACCAACATGCCAATGCCTAGGGCTAGCCCCATGAGAGTCATCATGTTAATGGTTAGGTTGCCAAAGTAGACCAGCGCAAAGGTAGCGACAACGGATACCGGCACGGCAATGGCAATTACTAAGGTTGGGGCAACGCTCTTTAGGAAGACGAGGAGAACTAGCACAGCCAGCAGGCCGCCATAGGCCGCGTTCTGCCCTACCGCACTGATGGCCGCCTCAATAAAGCGGCTTTGGTCTTGCGTGGGGACTATAGTAAGGTCGGCAAAATCCGCGCGCAGCTGTTCGAGCTCGGCATGCACTAGGTTGGCCACCAAGACGGTGTTAGCATCAGACTGCTTGTGCAGCCTAATGGAAACGCTCGGCAACCGGTTGAGCAACGTGACCGTATTGCCTAATACGTTTACCTCGGCCACCGTGCCGACTTGCCGCAAGTATACAGGCTCGGTTGTGGTAGTAACCTGTTGTTGCGGCGTAGGCGAAGGGGTCGCAGGCAGGCCCGGGATAACCAAACCGGGCGGAAGTTGCGGCATGGTCAGCGCGGTTGCCGCAGGAACCGTGCGCACTGTTCGGATGGTGCGCATCCCTACGATTAGGTCTTCTATCTCACTCAAAGAAGTTAATTGCCCTACGCTGCGGATTAGGTACTCTTGCCCCTCGACGCTGAGGGTGCCGCCGGGGAGGTTTAGACTCGCGGTGCGGAGCGCCCCGGTAACTTGCGCGAGCGTTATACCCATCGCTTCGAGCTTAGCAGGGTCTAGGCGCACCTCTATGCCCGTCTGCTGACCGCCGCTAACGGAGACCGAGGCCACTCCCGCGACGCGTTCGAGGCGCGAAGCCAGCACCCTATCGGCGAGGTCGCGCAGTTCTGCTCCGGTGCGGGTGTCGGAACCAAAGTCAACCGCCATTATTGGCATAAGCGAAGGGTCAAACTTCATTACCGTCGGTGCGCCAACTTCGGCCGGCAGCAGGCGACGCATGAGGTCAATCTTCTCGCGCATTTCCAGCGCGGCAAAGTCCATATTAGTGCCCCAGTTAAACGACAGGAGTATGGTCGCCTGCCCGGCAGACGAAGTGGAGGACACTTCGCGAATGTTGCTGACGGTCGCTAACGTCCCTTCGAGCGGCCTCGTCACAAGTGTTTCTACCTCTTGCGGCGCAGCCCCGGGGAAGGAGACGAGGACGGCGGCCATGGGGAAGTTCATGTTAGGCAACAAGTCTACGGGTGTACGCGTGTAAGACATCACGCCGATAACTACCGTAATGAGGACAAGCATCAACACCGTGATGCGGCGCGATGTGGCGAATGCGGGTAAGGACATGACATAACCTCCTGACGTTCTGGGCGCTTAACTAAAGGGGCAGCGTTACTGTGACAGTTGTGCCGCGCTCGGGCGCGCTACTTAGAGACACCTCGCCTTGATGTAGCTCCACGATGCGTTTGGCTATCGATAGCCCCAGGCCGCTGCCCGGGCTCCCGCGCGCCTTATCGCCTTTGTAGAACTTCTCGAAGACGCGGCGCTGGTTCTCGCTCTTGATGCCGGGGCCAAAGTCCCTAATGACACAGGCGACGGCGTTTTTGTCTGCGGTTAGCACAACTTCCACGCGGCCTGCGTTGGGCGAGAACTTAATGGCGTTATCTAAGATATTTAGCCAGACCTGAAAGAGCAGGTCTTTGTTTGCGCAGTAATCTACGGCGGCAAGGTCTACCGCCAAGTCTAAGTTCTTTTTGCTCCACTGCGGCTCAAGCAGCACAACTACCTGGCGCAGCTGCTCGTCGAGCCGAAACGACTGCCGCGCGAAGTCTCCCACGCCGCTTTCTAGCTCGCTCATCTGCAGAATGCTGCTGGCAAGAGCGGCGAGGCGGTCGGTTTCGTCGGCGACAATAGCCGCGTATTCCTGCCGCAGTTCTTTGCTCTCTGTTTCTCCGATAAGCTTGGCAAAGCCTTTAATAGAGGTGAGAGGCGTGCGAAACTCATGCGAAATGGCGGCTATAAAGTCGCTGCGTAAAATCTCTATGCCGCGCAGTGCCTTGGCCATGGCGTTAAACCCGGCTACGAGCTGCCCTAGCTCATCGCGGCGCTTTGTCTTGATGTTCACTTCGAAGTTGCCTTGGGACACTTGCTTAGTCGCTTCGCTAAGCTCTTTTACAGGGCGCACGATGTATTTAGCGGCTATGAGCACCATGATTGAGCCGACAATCAATGAGACGAAGTTCATCCTAATGATAACCGGGCGAAAGTTAGCCGCTAGCTTCCCTAAGTTAGGATGCACGAAGAGATAGCTTTCACCCTCTGTACCGGTTAAGCGCATAATGGTGGCAGGCAGGCGGAAGGTCATGCGGTTATAGATGGAACTTCGCACCTCGCCGACTGCTGCGAGCTGGTCTAGGTCTTCCGGCCTAAAGAAATGGCGCACGAGCTTGGCCGCGCGCACCTCGTCTAGATTGCTGTAGACACTGGCGCGAAAATAGCCAGTCTGCAGCATCGGCGGAATGCGTTCGGCAGGAAGTGCGCCGGCCGCATGCAGGTTCCGCAGTTGCGTCGTCAGTTCGGACAGGGCATCCTCCATTTCGGCGAGCATGCCGCGCTCGGTGGTAACGACAAACGTAAACATGACGACCACATTACTGATAAAAACTATACCGATAAGCATCGCCACCAGCTGCAGATAAATTGAGCGCCTGATCATGCGCGCCGCATAGCTTTGTAGCCAAGCCCCCGCACGGTGACAATCTCAAACTCGCTCACATCGGCAAGCCTGTCGCGCAGGCGCTTAATGTGCACATCGACCGTGCGCTCGTCCACTTCGCTGTCGAGCCCCCAAAACTCGTCGAGCAGCTCCTGGCGGGTGAAGATTTTGCCGGGGCTAGACAAAAGCTTAAAGAGCACTTGGAACTCCTTGCGCGGCAGAGTGTGCTCCTGTCCGTTGTGGCGCAGCGCCAACGTCTCGGCGTCGAGGACGATGTCGCCGATGCGCAGCTGCTGTTCGCTGCTGATTCTCGCCCGGCGAAGGAGCGCTCGCACTCTTAAGACCAGCTCCTCCATATCGACAGGCTTGGTCAGGTAGTCGTCCGCCCCGCTCTGAAACCCCTGTCGCTTGTCCGGCCAGGTGTTTTTGGCTGTAACCATAAGAATGGGCACGGTGAAACCCGCGCCGCGCAGCGCAGCCGTTAGCTCGAAACCGTCCATCTCCGGCATCATAATGTCGGCCACAATCAAATCGATGTGCTGGCGCGCTAGGAGGTCTAGCGCCTCTTTGCCGTGCTCGGCATGAAAGACTAAAAAGCCCTCGCGCACCAGGTAGATCTCCATTAGTTTGCGTATGTTGGCGTTGTCGTCTACCAAGAGAATTTTAGCCATCTCACTCACCCCCAGACTGTCGTATGGGCCGCGTGCGCTTCGGTGCTAGTAGCTTATCAGGTGAATGTGAACTGAGTGTGAACGGAGCTGTGAGCGGTGAGCGGTGAGCTTTGAGCGACAAGCCGCAAGCCGCAAGCCACAAGCGACAAGCGACAAGCCACAAGCCACAAACATCAATAGGCCGCTCTGCTTGCGCAGAGCAGCCACTCCTGCCGCAAAGACGCTTATTGCCAGCCGAAAGCGCAGCTTGCTCAGTGCTTATGCCGGCAGCCGCAGGCACAGCCCTGCGCAGGCTTCTGCTCCATGCCCTGTGCCTCAAGGTCGGCCGCGACTCGGCTGCGAAAACTCTGTATATACTCCGCGCGTAAAAGCTTCTGCTCGTTTTGTTCCGCCGGGGTGAGCTGGCCTTCCTTTTGCTTTTGCGCCTGTGCGTTAAGGCGATCTAATTTGGCTTGGGGTAGCATGTCGGGCCTCCTTTGGGATGTGGTGGAGGGGGTTGTTGATAGTAGTTTACCACTTGTGGCTAGTCTATGAAACACGCTGCAGCGACCCACGATGTAGCGATCAACTGCTGCTCTAGGTCATTTCTTTGAGTGCATCTACTATCACTGGGGAAGTGATAGAGTACGAACAGGAGCGTTGAGAGAAGCAGGCCGCCTATGAACGGCGAGCGAAGAAAAAACGAGGCATGCAAATGGAATTGCTTGTTCCCGCCCTTGTGGATCTAGGACGGCATGAACAATTTTGCTTTTCAAAGGGCGGACGGGCAGTGTCAGCGGCCATTAGTGAGCTATCTCCAGAAGCTCAGTAAGGTGCTGCTTTTTGTCGGCATACTCTACTTGGTTAAATAAGCATAGCCAGATTCCCCAGTCGCATTTGGCGGCATAGCTCTCGCAGTCGATCACTCACGGTCAACCGCCTCCTGGAGCATAGAGTACAGCTTAAGGGTGACTGCGGCGGCAGTTCTTTTCATTTTTGACTTGCCGACGTTCAGTCAATGGGTCCGGCACTAGTTTTTGGACAGGCCAAAGCTAGAGAGCGCCATTAACACAGCCAGCAACCCCAACATTCATGTCAACGTTGACATTGCTTTTATCAAAAGTGAGCAGGATTTTGAGCAGGATGTTGATGATCAATGATGAAATATATACCATATGTAGAATTCAAATAGGACTGCGCAACCCAACATTCACTTCGCGTCATGGCGATCCTGCCCATGGCAGACTGCATCATGACACGCCATATTCGCTGGGGACCTGAGTACGGTTTGTCGTGGAGTTAGAGCGACAGGAATGAATGGGAGGAGACCAGCATGTTGAAGCCTAGAAACAAGCAGCCGGGGCCTTCCAAAATCAGCGTTTTGCCTCTCAGTAAGTGCCTGGCAAAGACTGTTCGTCAGGGGCTAGATAACAGGCCGGGCGCATCTGTGGAAACGCATTGCCGAGTGGTAGGCCTAGTTGCACGCGAGCTATTATCTCGTTTGCCTGCGCGCCTTAGGGAAAGCCTCTTCCCCCTAGGCAGCGAACTGGTTGCCGCGGCACACGATGTGGGCAAAGTCAGTCCGGCATTTCAGGAGAAGATCCACCGGGAGATCGGGCTGGTACTCGGGTTCACACAGCCTGCTCGGGATAAGGAGATAGGCTACCATTTTGCTGTTAGCCAGGCAGCTACCTCTCAGTGTCCAGGATATATCTCAGAGATTGTGGGAAGGCATCACGGCTACACTCCACACAATACACACCAGCCTGATGCAGAAGTGTATGGTGGACCTGCCTGGCAGAAACAGCGCATAGAGCTACTGGATAACCTGAGGCAGTCTTTGAATGTGGATTGGCCCATCATACCAACCTCTCTTCATTCAGATATCCTTGCGGGGTTAACCAGTGTGGCGGATTGGATTGGTTCCGGCGCCCTATTCGATGATGCAGAGACATGGGTGCACGGGGATCGCCATTCAGTGCAGAAACGCATTTCCGAAGCTGTCACTAAGGCAGGCTTTGTCACGCCTAGGGTTCGCCGCGGTCTTACTTTTGAGAGAGTCTTTGAATCCATGGGTGGGTTTGCTCCGCGCGATGTCCAGAGGCGGTTTGCAGAGCGGGTAAATGACTGGGGGGTCTATGTTTTAGAGGCCCCTATGGGAATAGGCAAGACAGAAGCCGCTCTTTATGCGGCCTATAAGGCATTAGAGAGCGGGCGGGCAACAGGGGTGTATTTCGCACTCCCGACTCAACTAACCTCAGACAAGGTCTACGACAGGATGAATAGCTTTTTGAGCAGCATCTTGGACGAGGAAGACCCTAACCGACGCTCGCTGTTGTTGCATGGATTAGCGTGGCTGCGGGACACGGAGCTGGGTGAAGACGGTGCTCCGGGTCGGTCCTGGTTTAACAGCTCCAAGCGCGGGCTTCTGGCTCCCTTTGCCGTGGGTACCGTAGATCAGGCTCTAATGGCTGTGATGAATGTAAAGCATGGTTTTGTCAGGGCCTTTGGCCTGGCAGGGAAGGTTGTCATCCTCGATGAGGTACATAGCTATGACAGCTATACCGGTACCATTCTCAAAGAGCTGGTCGGCTCGCTTCGAGCACTGCACTGTACGGTCATTATCCTGAGCGCAACCCTGACAGATAATCAGAGGCGCAATATTCTCGGCGTGTCATCTAAGGGCAACGAGCAAGAGGAGGCCATTTCCCCCTATCCCCTTATTACTAGTTGCCCGGCAGGTGGGGAGATCCAGGAACAAGGGGTAGAACAATTAGAGGATGCCGAGGTAAACGTGCGCATTGTCAATAGCGACGACGATGCCGTTGATGAGGCTCTGTTGCGGGCCGATAGAGGCGAACAGGTTCTCTGGATTGAGAACACCGTAGACGAAGCCCAGCAGAGATATCGCGGCTTGGCAGCCAAGGCAGTGGAGCTGCAGCTCGAATGCGGGCTCTTGCACTCCCGCTTCCTCAAAACAGACCGACAGGCAAACGAGGGGAGGTGGGTCAGTCTTTTCGGCAAGGAAGGACACAGCTTGCGGCAAGCGAAGGGGCGGATCTTGGTAGGCACCCAAGTATTGGAGCAGTCACTGGATATCGACGCTGACTTCCTAGTTAGCCGGCTATGTCCTACGGATATGCTGTTTCAGCGGTTGGGACGGCTATGGAGGCATCGTGAAAATGACTCCATCCGACCAGAGGCAGCAAGGCGTGAGGCATGGGTTTTGGCCCCCTTCCTGCATGAGGCAATCGATAATCACAGCACCTTAGGTAAATCAGCCGCTGTTTATAGCCCCTATGTTCTGTGTCGGACACTTGAGGTATGGCAGGATGTGCAGATTGTCAGGTTGCCGGGGGGGATTCGACCTTTACTAGAGGCCACTTACCAAGATCGTACCGAAACTGGGGACATGGCGCGTAGCAAGCACCTAGTGGAGCAAGAGCGCGACAAACTGTCTCGGCTGGCCCTGTACGGTGTATCGAGGGGGGGGAAGACACTGCCGGAGAGCCAAGCCACTACCAGGTACTCGGAGATGGAGTCAGTGGAAGTCCTGTTGATGAAGAAGCAGGTGAACGTGGAAAACGGAGTAATAGTACGTTTCTTGGACAACTCCGAGCTGATGCTGCCGCAATCCCCTAGTCCGGCTGAGCGGCGCAGGATCGCCGCAGTCTTGCTGAAAAACACGGTGACTGTTCCGGCCTATCATGCCCCTGCTGTCTTAACAAAACCTATTTCCTGGCTAAGGGATTACGTGTATCTGGGGGACCACGAGGAAAGCCCCTTTCGGGCGGCAATGGTGCTCGAGAGCGACGAGGTGCGAGGGATAGACGGTTCAATTGCCAACGAGGATTTCGAGTTAAGCTATGATTCGTGTTTGGGATATGGCGTTAAGAAGAGAGGAGGAAATTAAGATGCCCTTATCGCAGAGGTTTAATCTGGTGGATGAGCCATGGGTCCCTGTTGTAGGGAAGGGCCTAGTAAGCCTTGGCGCAATTTTCAGCGACCATCAACTATCTGCTCTGGGGGGAAATCCTGTCCAGAAAATTGCCCTGACCAAGCTACTACTGGCGATTGCGCAGTCTGCACATATACCAGCGAATGAGGCAGACTGGCAACGCCTTGGCCCTTCGGGGATGATGGACAAAACGGCAGAATACTTGTCAGCTAAGAGAGAACTCTTCTGGCTATACGGGGAACGGCCGTTTTTGCAGATGCCAGCCATTGCGGGGGCCAAAAAGAAGAGCTTGGGTACAGCCGAAGTCTACACGGCTACGGGAAACACGACTATACTAACGCAGGGTCAGGTGGAAACACCCCTGACTGATGCAGCTAAGGCCATGCTGCTTGTTCAACTAATGGGCTTTTCTTTGGGCGGGAAGCAAACGGACAACAGCATTACCTTGTCTCCCGGCTACCAAGGAAAGTCTAAGACCGGTAAGCCCGGTCCGTCCATTGGGCGTTATGGGTTCCTTCACACTTTTTTGCAAGGTGAATCCCTGAGCGAAACACTGTGGCTTAATCTCCTTACCGAAGAGGACATGAAGAAGCTCACTGACTTCGCAGAGGGCTTTGGCACAGCGCCTTGGGAGAGCATGCCTCAGGGAGAGGCTTGTGCTGTGGCGAGAAAACTGAAAACGTCCTACATGGGACGACTGATTCCACTATCACGTTTTGTTCTGCTGGCAGAGGATGGACTGCATTATTCAGAGGGGATTGCCCATCCGGATTATGCCGAAGGCGGCGTGGACGTCAGCATTGCGGTGGCTTCTTCCGGTGCCACGCATAAAGCAATATGGGCGGACCCCGAAAAACGCCCGTGGAGGCAGCTGCCCGCACTACTCTCATTCTTAAGCAATATGGACAGAGGAGATGCCTTTGAGTGTCGGCAGCTGCGGATGGGCGTTCCGCGAGCCCAGAAGCACCTGCCCAGCTTTGGTCTCTGGTCTGGCGGATTAAAGGTGCGCGTCAATTCTGGAGAGCAGAAAGTATCAGGGTCAGACGATTTCGTGGAGTCCGAAATCTATCTTGACGCCTCAGAGCTGGGCAAAAACTGGTTTACTAACTTCAAACGAGAAATGGATGAGTTGGACCAGCTCGACAAGATTATCTGGAGCGCAACCACTGCCTATTTTGTGGCGCAGAAGGCTGCGGGCAAGAACCAGGCCGCGCAAGCAGTCAATCTGTTCTGGCAGCTCTGCGAGCGCAGGCTTCAGGAACTTGTGGAAGCCTGTTGCGATGATTCCGGCGAGCAAGTGAAGCGACTGCGCCGCGCATTTGCAGGCTTCGCCGAGAGGGCCTACGACACATACTGCCCCAGAGATACAGCCAGGCAAGTCGATGCTTGGGCGGCTAACAGACCTAATGTGCTAAGGTACCTAAGATAGTAAAGGAAGGAGTCGGTTTTATTGTGAGCACGGAAAAATCGGGGAAGAGTCACGAACAGGTGTTTGTCGACTATGTCCTGGGACGGATGGAGGACGATAGCGCCTTTGGTGCTGCCTTACGGCGGGCAGATAATCCTGCCACAGAGTATCAGGCGTGGGAGTACCTTGCGGCCTGGTGCAACATTGAAAGGGAGGTAGAGAGGAGGCCCTACGCGACAATAGCGTCCGCCATAGCGCGCGCCAAGCCGGCCGGGGACGGGTCATTGGGAATCGGAGAGGCGATAGCAGCGTGCTACAAGGAAGGCAACGCTTCAGATTCGGCTAAGTCCAAGCTGCGACGCCTACTGGCCTGCGATTCCACAGAAGAAGCGTGCGTTGTCTTGCGCCCTTTGCTCAGCCTCATATCGTCCCACGGGGTACGCTTGGGATACGGCAAGCTATTGAACGAGTTGACTCACTTTGGCGACAAGGTAAAAGCAAGATGGGCGGTAAGTTTCTACGGCCGGAGGTGGAATGATGATCGCTTCGGCACTCAGCCTGAGTCGCGCTGACTGCAAGGCGCTGGCCCTAACAGATGCATATGGGCTACATAAGCTGGTCTACTCCCTGTTCCCTGAACAGGATGGGCGCAAGCGAGATTTCCTTTATGTCGACAAGGGTGGCGACTGGAACTGCCGCCGCATATTATTACTGTCAGCGCGCAGGCCCAAAACCCCGGAGTTCGGCGTAATTGAGTCAAGGGAGATACAGGAATCCTTTTTGCACAAGGACTATTATGCTTTTGAGGTGACGGTCAACCCCACCCGGCGAAACGGACCGTCCCGAACTACTACGCCGATAAGGGGTAGGGACAACCTGCATAACTGGTTTATGCAGAAGTCGAGCGTCTGGGGATTTGCTGTCGACCCAGACAGCCTGCATATCAGAAACATGGGTGTGGTGAGTTTCGGCCGAGAGAATGGCGTCACTCAGACGCACGGGTCAGCCACCTTTGTGGGTAAACTCCAGGTGACTAACCGAGAGGCTTTTGTGTACAGCTTTAAGAACGGTGTAGGCAGGGCAAAAGGATTCGGCTTTGGCCTGCTACAGATCGTGCCCCTGCAAAAACAAGAAAACCTTAATACTAAGGAGGAATAACGCATGAGTCATAACCCGTATCAAAACCTTATTGTCGAGTTCCACATTTTGCAGTCGTTCCCGGTCACCTGTTTGAACCGAGATGATGTTGGAGCGCCCAAGACGGCAGTTGTTGGCGGTACTACCCGTGCCCGGGTTAGCAGCCAGTGCTGGAAACGGCAGGTCCGCCTTGCGATGCGAGACTTTGGAGCTAACCTCGGCACAAGAACTAAACTCATTTCCCCTCTTATCGCCAGGGCTTGCGAGGACGTGGGTGCCACTGCAGAACAGGCGAAGGCATGCGGTGACAAGGTCGAACAGATTTTCATCAAAAAGGCAGCAGGCAATAAGGGCTCCCAGAAGAAGAAGGGGAGCGATACCCAGGAAGGAGAGTTGCCTGACGATGTGGCTTCCCGTGACAAGACAGATACTCTCCTGTTCCTGAGCCCTAAAGAAGTATCGTTGTTGGCAGCAGCTTTTAAGGCAGCCGGGTTTCGGCCGGACGAAGTGATCAAGGAGACCTCCACCAAAAATCCGGCGAGAGACCTCGAAGCAATTATTGGTAAAACCGTTCAAAGCATAGATGCACTGGACATCGCGCTCTTCGGGCGCATGGTTGCGCAGGCCGCTACGCTTAACGTGGAGGCTGCCGCCTCTTTTGCCCACGCCATTTCCACCCATCGCGTGACCAATGAGGTAGAGTTCTTTACCGCGCTGGACGACAGGTCGGAAGAACCGGGCTCGGCCCACATGGGTAGTCTCGAATTTAACTCCGCGACATACTATCGCTATGTGAGCCTGAATGTAGGGCAGCTTTGGCAGACCCTGGCAGGCGAAAGCATACCGGAAGCAATCGAGTGTTTCGTAAAGGCCTTGTTCGTAGCAGTACCGGGAGCGCGGCAGACGACACAATCCGGCGCGTCTCCTTGGGAATTTGCACGGGTCTTGGTCCGCAAGGGTCAGCGCCTGCAGATACCATTTGAGACCGCAGTTAAGCACAATGGTGGCTTCCTGGAGCCAAGCAAAAGGGAGTTGTGCAATTACCTAGACAAAAAAGAGAAGCTTGCTGGTTCTCTCTTCGGCAAGATTGACGGCTTCGAGTTTGGCGATGACGCTGACTTTAATGTCGACAGGCTAATAGAGTCTATCAAGACTGCCATCGCGGCGGGGTAGTATCTGATGAGCACGAGTCACATTTTGCTGTGGCTGGAGGCGCCTCTGCAGTCATGGGGCGCTGATTCCAAATTTGGTAGACGGGACACCCTTGCTTTCCCGACAAAATCTGGTGTGGCAGGGCTCTTGCTTTGCGCATTGGGTGCATCCGGGGAACAGAGGGAACTGCTCTTCAGATTAGCACCACTACGACAGACGGTTGTGTCATACGCACGGACGGACAGAGAACCCCTGCTGAGGGACTTCCATATGGTGGGGAGCGGCTACGATGAAAGCGACCCATGGGAAAGTCTTTTGATCCCTAGGACAAGTGATGGGGGAAAAGCAGTCGGCGGAGGAACAAAGCTTACATACCGCTACTACCTACAGGATGCCAGATTTGCAGTGGTTTTGGAGCTTCCGGATGATTTGGCCAAGCCCATTGCAGATGCTCTGCAAAACCCGGTCTACGACCTGTACCTGGGGCGAAAAAACTGCGTCCCGACAGACTTTGTCTATCGGGGGACATTTGCACATGAAGAAGCGGCACTGAAAAGAGCCCATGAGATTGCACAGGATAAAGGTCTGGCAGAGGATTTTCGGGTGGTGGACGGCGGAGACACAGACAAGGGCGATGTGCTGACCCTAAATGATGTCCCGGTTCAGTTTGGGGATATCAAGCGTTACACGGACAGAAGGGTTACGGTCATTAGGAATGGTTGATGGGCAAAATGCCGCAGCGGACGAAAAAACTCGGCTGATGATTAAGGTGACACGGGCAAACTTGCCGCAGGTCAAGGATAAGTACCCATTCCTGTATCTGGAGCGAGGTCGTCTGGAAATAGATGATAGCAGCGTCAAATGGATTGATTGTGACAGCAATGTCGTTCGATTGCCCATAGCCACCATAAACGCTCTCCTTCTGGGGCCAGGAACCACTGTCACCCACGAAGCAGTGAAGGTCATGGCCGCCGCCAACTGCGCGGTTTGCTGGGTCGGTGAAGATTCACTTCTGTTTTATGCGGTCGGGCAAAGCCCTACGGCCGATTCGCGCAATATGCGAACGCAAATGCTTCTGGCGGCTGATCCCAAACAAGCTGTGGAAGTCGCTCGCAGGATGTTTGCCCGCCGTTTCCCTGCAGCAGATCTTGATGGCAAGAGTCTGAAAGACATGATGGGTATGGAAGGGCATCGCGTCCGGCAGCTTTATGAGCAGAAGGCACTAGAGTACGACGTGGGCTGGAAGGGGCGCCGGTTTCAGCCGGGCAAATTCGAGATGGGTGACATCACCAATCGGGTCTTGACAGCATGCAATGCCGCGCTTTACAGCATTTTGACATCGGGAATCTACAGCATGGGCTACTCCCCTCACATTGGTTTTATTCATTCGGGCAGTCCCTTGCCTTTCGTTTATGACATGGCGGACCTGTATAAGGAGTGGTTGTGTATTGATCTAGCCTTCTCTTTGACTTTGGAGATGGCCGGGAAATACAACAGAGCAAAGGTGTCCTCCGAGTTTCGCAAGAGGGTGATTGATATGGACTTGCTCGCGAGGCTTGGGCCGGATATTAAGGACATCCTTGAAGGAGGCAAGAATGCTGGTAGTCATCGCAAATGATCTCCCTCCTGCCGTACGGGGCAGGATGAAACTATGGTTCGTGGAACCCCGGCCCAATGTGTTCATCTCCGGCATCAAGGATTCCGTAGCCGATGGTGTTGTGGAGTACCTGTATGAGCACTGCCCTGCCGAATCGGGACTATTAGTGTTCAAAAAGGCCAACGCTACCCCAGGCTATACCATTCGAGGTGTTGGCGATACTACGCGAACCCTGATAGAACTCAGTGGCCTACAACTGGTTCAGGAGAAAGATGGCTCGTTCTAGGTGAACTACATCTAGTGTTTCTAGAGAGCCAAAACACAATATCCTGGAGTCTTCCCCACGCGGGTGGGGGTGTTTCCATCCCCACTCCTGCGGACTTCAACCGTGCGGAGTCTTCCCCACGCGGGTGGGGGTGTTTCCCTCATAGTAGCCATCGTTGCCGCACTGATAGCGTCTTCCCCACGCGGGTGGGGGTGTTTCCAACGACCGCGGGGCCAAGACGCGAGCGGGCACGTCTTCCCCACGCGGGTGGGGGTGTTTCTCCTCCTTGCGCGGTGTCAGGCCCGCGCCGCCTGTCTTCCCCACGCGGGTGGGGGTGTTTCTCGGGGCACCAGTCGAGGCGGGCGAGCAGGTCGGTCTTCCCCACGCGGGTGGGGGTGTTTCTCCATCGACAGATGGCACCCCGACCCCGCGCCCGTCTTCCCCACGCGGGTGGGGGTGTTTCTACTTCAAGGCTTGTCCCTTCAAACACCGCGTCGTCTTCCCCACGCGGGTGGGGGTGTTTCCTAATGGAGATCGAGCGCAACACCAGCTGCAAGGTCTTCCCCACGCGGGTGGGGGTGTTTCCCCTTTCCCCATCAGGCTTTGCCTGATGATGAGGTCTTCCCCACGCGGGTGGGGGTGTTTCTTACGTTGATAACCTTCTTGGTTAGCTTGCAGCGTCTTCCCCACGCGGGTGGGGGTGTTTCTAGTTACATTGCCGGTATTAAAAATTTGCAGACGTCTTCCCCACGCGGGTGGGGGTGTTTCTTGAGGAATGGGCAGGTAGCGATGACGATAGTGGTCTTCCCCACGCGGGTGGGGGTGTTTCCGGCGGGCAGCGATGGCGACAGTGCCCCGCCGGGTCTTCCCCACGCGGGTGGGGGTGTTTCTGACGTCCTTGCTCAGTCCACACCTCTTAGCGGGTCTTCCCCACGCGGGTGGGGGTGTTTCCTATGTATGCTTCTACAAAGATGACAGCAGAAGGTCTTCCCCACGCGGGTGGGGGTGTTTCTTCGATGCTGTTATATGCGCCTATGTGCTCTACGTCTTCCCCACGCGGGTGGGGGTGTTTCTACTCATTCTCACGCAGATTGAGGAGCGGGCAGGTCTTCCCCACGCGGGTGGGGGTGTTTCCCTTAATCATGCACATTCACACCGGAAACACAGGTCTTCCCCACGCGGGTGGGGGTGTTTCTGCACAATTCCATGTTTGACGATTCTTCCAGCCGTCTTCCCCACGCGGGTGGGGGTGTTTCCTGCATTAAGGTTTGCATGTGGTTGTTCCTCCTGTCTTCCCCACGCGGGTGGGGGTGTTTCTTGCCGGATGGGTAGACGGTAGCGGGTGGAGCTGTCTTCCCCACGCGGGTGGGGGTGTTTCCAAGACCCTGTACAAGTGTGCAACAATAGCAGAGTCTTCCCCACGCGGGTGGGGGTGTTTCCCTGCGCCATGCATCGTCACGATAGGTCTTGAGGTCTTCCCCACGCGGGTGGGGGTGTTTCCAGTGCAGCTATCGGCTACATGATTCTGGCGGCGTCTTCCCCACGCGGGTGGGGGTGTTTCTGCCCAGGTGATACGGTTACGGTCTCCCAACCCGTCTTCCCCACGCGGGTGGGGGTGTTTCCACCACCAAAAAAGGAGGCATAGACGGAAGAAGGTCTTCCCCACGCGGGTGGGGGTGTTTCTATGCCAGTGCAAGTATTGACTATGGACGATGCGTCTTCCCCACGCGGGTGGGGGTGTTTCTCTGCCGAAGACGATTTTGGCGGCCCGGCTCCGTCTTCCCCACGCGGGTGGGGGTGTTTCCAGGCGCTGCTCTTCGTCCGGCATGGGGAAGGCGTCTTCCCCACGCGGGTGGGGGTGTTTCACGACTCGGCCTTCAACATCGAGGCGTACATTGCGTCTTCCCCACGCGGGTGGGGGTGTTTCTGTCTCTAAGTCGATACTGAGTGTCGGGCTCATGTCTTCCCCACGCGGGTGGGGGTGTTTCTCGTGGAGACTGATATTTGCGCCGTTGACACAAGTCTTCCCCACGCGGGTGGGGGTGTTTCTTAACTGTAGTCTCACAGATGCTAACTTGCAGTGTCTTCCCCACGCGGGTGGGGGTGTTTCCGCATACTAGTAGCCCACGGTGTCCATCGCAATGTCTTCCCCACGCGGGTGGGGGTGTTTCTGCGCATTGGTCTACTCGAAGAACGCGAGCTCGGTCTTCCCCACGCGGGTGGGGGTGTTTCCTAGCTGAGGCTAAGTCCGCTAGCACCAAGGCAGTCTTCCCCACGCGGGTGGGGGTGTTTCCGGAGGTACAGAAGAATGAGACCAAACACCGCAGTCTTCCCCACGCGGGTGGGGGTGTTTCCGCTACAAGGTGGTGCAAGCAACCATGGACAGAGTCTTCCCCACGCGGGTGGGGGTGTTTCTCACGCCAAACGCCAGTTCGAGGAACCCTAGGAGTCTTCCCCACGCGGGTGGGGGTGTTTCTGCGCCGGGTGACGTTGGCAAGTGTTCCGTGTCGTCTTCCCCACGCGGGTGGGGGTGTTTCCTGTCTTTCAGCGTTCGGAACACCTTTCGCACAGTCTTCCCCACGCGGGTGGGGGTGTTTCTCATCAGGTAAAACAGGCGGTCAATTCGCTTTCGTCTTCCCCACGCGGGTGGGGGTGTTTCTCGTCTGCAGCTGCTTGTGATGCGCCACGATGTGTCTTCCCCACGCGGGTGGGGGTGTTTCCTTTGAAGCCGCGGTGAAGCAGATCGCGGAGGGGTCTTCCCCACGCGGGTGGGGGTGTTTCCTCTTGGCCACGCAGCACACCGGACGCGATGCCGTCTTCCCCACGCGGGTGGGGGTGTTTCACACATACGCGACAGCTAGACACCGCGGCGTGAGTCTTCCCCACGCGGGTGGGGGTGTTTCCGCGCCTAAAGTCGAGAACGCCCCGAAGATAACGTCTTCCCCACGCGGGTGGGGGTGTTTCCTGCACAAACAGCTCGATGGTCGGCGCGGAAGTGTCTTCCCCACGCGGGTGGGGGTGTTTCCATACTTGTCACCTTATAGATGGTCAGCACGCCGTCTTCCCCACGCGGGTGGGGGTGTTTCTGACACAGAGGGAGTTAGCTGCTAAGGCAGGGTGTCTTCCCCACGCGGGTGGGGGTGTTTCCGGACGGGGTTGATTCGTCCCCCGTCCGGGCAGGTCTTCCCCACGCGGGTGGGGGTGTTTCTCTCATATGCCTGCTCTTTATCAGGGCGTGGGTGTCTTCCCCACGCGGGTGGGGGTGTTTCCGTGGTCTTCCACCGCGTAGCGCATGGCGTCCAGTCTTCCCCACGCGGGTGGGGGTGTTTCCGTGGTCTTCCACCGCGTAGCGCATGGCGTCCAGTCTTCCCCACGCGGGTGGGGGTGTTTCCGCACGCTAGACCAAGCTCTTGCGAACCCTGCCGTCTTCCCCACGCGGGTGGGGGTGTTTCCTTAGTGTCAGCTCCGGTCATGAGGTTCTTTAGGTCTTCCCCACGCGGGTGGGGGTGTTTCTGACCCGTCGGCATTGTTTGCGGGGATGCTCGAGTCTTCCCCACGCGGGTGGGGGTGTTTCTGGTGCGCACCTTGACCGCGCCGTAGGTCGCTAGTCTTCCCCACGCGGGTGGGGGTGTTTCCCACGCCTACACCATGGATCAGCTGGCGGTAGCGTCTTCCCCACGCGGGTGGGGGTGTTTCCTATCACGCTTTACGGCGCCAAGCGCAGGAGAGGTCTTCCCCACGCGGGTGGGGGTGTTTCCCCGATTGTGCAGCCGACAGAAATCTACAGTGGGTCTTCCCCACGCGGGTGGGGGTGTTTCCGGCTCCGTTACACAGCTGCAGCAGCTTGTTAGGTCTTCCCCACGCGGGTGGGGGTGTTTCTACTCGTCTGATTGAGCTGAGAGAGCAGGCGCAGTCTTCCCCACGCGGGTGGGGGTGTTTCCCTAGTACGCACTTGGGATATGGGCATAGTTGGGTCTTCCCCACGCGGGTGGGGGTGTTTCCCCGCTCTGTCTGGCCCTGCCGGTGTAAACGCTGTCTTCCCCACGCGGGTGGGGGTGTTTCCGGTGGCGCGCACGGAGACAGGCACCTCTACAAGTCTTCCCCACGCGGGTGGGGGTGTTTCCCCTTGCGCAGCAACAGCAGGCGCAGTCTCCACGTCTTCCCCACGCGGGTGGGGGTGTTTCCCTGTGAGATGCTCAATACGGGGCTAATCCCGGGTCTTCCCCACGCGGGTGGGGGTGTTTCTGCCCCGGGGTACCGTGCCTGTAGCGTGCGGCTGTCTTCCCCACGCGGGTGGGGGTGTTTCTGCGCCTAATTGCCGGTGAGCCTTTGCAAGCGCAGTCTTCCCCACGCGGGTGGGGGTGTTTCCGCCTTCCGCGCTATCGCCTGATGAGGCTACTTGTCTTCCCCACGCGGGTGGGGGTGTTTCCGAACGCTAACACGGGAAGGAGGTGAAGCAGGTGTCTTCCCCACGCGGGTGGGGGTGTTTCTAGCTCTAGGTCGAGCGCGTCCAGATCTGCGAGGTCTTCCCCACGCGGGTGGGGGTGTTTCTCTGCGTAGCTCGTTGCGGGGGGCTTTGGTGCCGTCTTCCCCACGCGGGTGGGGGTGTTTCTGTACCCTGTGACACCCGGCTTTCAGTCAGCAAGTCTTCCCCACGCGGGTGGGGGTGTTTCTATGTGCATCACTACGTAGAGGACACAACGTCCGTCTTCCCCACGCGGGTGGGGGTGTTTCCGTCGCGGCCACTGGCGTTCATCCGATTCGCAAGTCTTCCCCACGCGGGTGGGGGTGTTTCTGCTTGATGATGTCAAAGTCGCGCTACGTATAAGTCTTCCCCACGCGGGTGGGGGTGTTTCCGAAGGCATAACACAGTTGCTCAACCTACTCATGTCTTCCCCACGCGGGTGGGGGTGTTTCTGTCCGGTTGTTCTCTATGGTTGAGGCTACAGCGTCTTCCCCACGCGGGTGGGGGTGTTTCTCTGCTTGTTGGTCAGAGCCTTCTCGTACAGCTGTCTTCCCCACGCGGGTGGGGGTGTTTCTACTACGCCGTCGCGCCCGAGTGGATTACCCGCGTCTTCCCCACGCGGGTGGGGGTGTTTCCGTCCGGCTTGCCTTGTTGCTGTCACGGGTAAGGTCTTCCCCACGCGGGTGGGGGTGTTTCCATACGAAACGCGCACGTCAACATGTGAAATTCGTCTTCCCCACGCGGGTGGGGGGTGTTTCTTGCGCTAGTCTTTGGCCGCGCAAGTTGTTATGGTCTTCCCCACGCGGGTGGGGGTGTTTCCGGGCCCTAAACACACCGGCGGACGTTTACGTTGTCTTCCCCACGCGGGTGGGGGTGTTTCTTCTTCCAGTTTCACTTATCGCTACCATGCGTTGTCTTCCCCACGCGGGTGGGGCCAGTTCACGTGGGTCTTCCCCACGCAGGTGGGGGGGTGTTTCTTCGGGCCAGTAGCCCTTTGCCCCTGCCCACTTGTCTTCCCCACGCGTGTGCGGGTGTTACTCTTGAAAAGGCCTACGCTTGCGCCAAAGGCAGGTCTTCCCCACGCGGGTGGGGGTATTTCTAAACTGCTTGTCGTCAGGACCCGAAGGTCCTTGCTATTGCTCGCTGGTGCCGAGAGTGGGACTTGAACCCACACGTTCAGAGACCGCTTGATTTTGAGACGGGGCGCAGGGCTTAGCGGCAGTTGGCAAGCAGGCGTTTTGACATCAATTTTGACAGCAACGCCGCCGCAACGGGTTGTAACGCACTGCTCTCCGCGCATCAGTCGGCCCACCGAAAACCCTTACACAGCAGGCTCTGGGATGTGAACAGCAACGCACAAGTACGCGCTGCAACCCCAGGCACCTAACTCCTAATCAGCTGGTCGCGTTGCTGGGTGAGTCAGCAAAAGAAGTTCCACCAAATGTTCTACCGTAAGCCCGCCAATTGGGGCATAGACCAGCAGAACAAACGTTCGCAGGAGGGGCCCAAGAGCCTTGCCCTTACTGGCTCCAGCCTAGCTGACCGAAGGAGAGCAAAAAGCGCTCCCTACCTTGACACGGTAGAGTTCACTGCTCCAGTCCACTTAGTAGCTAGTCTCGGCCCGAGACGCTGGCGTGTCATATCGGCTCATGCCCATTGACTCCTAGCTCCTGTAATAGTCCACTAGAAACTAACGCAGCCTTTCCCTGACTAGACCTCCTCGATCTGGCCCCCACGCCGAAATATTATCGCACAAAGGCAGTGGGTGATGTTGGCAGACAAACGGCTGGTCTGGCCAGCATTTTCCAGCACCCCGTTTGGATGACAGAGAACCACAGCATTGCGGGTGCTTGGTGGCTACTCACCCATATTGTAACCCCCTGGCGGACATCGACGTCGGGGTCGTCTTGAGGCGATTTTGCGCCGGGCCTGTGATTTTAGACCATTCCTTGATATGTACTATGCAAAGCGTTTGGGATCGAAGACATAACACCCCGCTACACGCGGGGTGTTAGTTTTTGAGCGCGTTGTCTGGCACGTGTCCGCATGCTATACTTAAGCAAACATATGTTCTGTCAAGTCGATTCTGTTGACAAAAGGAACCGTCCCTTTTGTTTTCCTTTTGTTTTCCTTTGTTTTTTATGTTCTGTCGGGCCTATTGTGTTTGCACCAAAACAGGAAGAACAGTCCCTTTTGGGCTCCGTTGCTTTTAATTTATTCGCTGCATGGTTGAGATTATGGCTATAAGCTGCTAATATTAAAACCACCAGGGAGGTGGTTACAATGAAGTACTACAAAGAGCTGCTGGCGATGGGTTGTTTTTCGTGGGAGGATGTCTGTGATACGGTCGGCATTCCGAGCACAGCAAGTAGTTTGATACAGGGCTACTTGAAGAAAGGGTATATAAGGAGAGTCAAGCGGAATCTGTATGTTGCGGTCAATCTTGCGGACGACATGCCTGTTTCCAACCGATTTGTCATAGCAAGCAAGGTCACCCCAGGGGCCTATGTCTCACATCATTCGGCGTTCTCGTATTACGGGTACACCAATCAGGTGTCGTATGATGTATGGGTGTCTTCCTGCGAGAGGTTCAACCCATTTGAGTTTGAGGGCTATGCTTTTCGCCATGTGATGGCACGAATAGCGGCAGGCGTGGAAAAGAAGGCGGACGGGGCTGCCGTGACAGATCTTGAGCGCACGATAATAGACAGCATCAACGATTTTGAGAAGATAGGCGGCTTGGAGGAACTACTGCGTAGCGTGGCTATGGTGCCGTACGCCGATGAAGGCAAGCTACTGCGCTATTTGGAAGAATACAGCAAACAAGTGTTGTACCAAAAGACTGGGTACATCTTGGAGCACTTCAAGAAGGACATGGCGATCGGAGATCGGTTTTTCGACCATTGTGCATCTCGTCTATCTAAGAGCGTCCGTTATTTGTACCATGCCCTGCCCAAGGATCAAATGCGTTATGACAAACGCTGGCAGCTGTTTGTGCCGACGAACTTGTTATCTGTGCTGTATGAAGGGGGAGGTTAATCTGCCTGCTTATGAGAAGCGCAAGCTTGGAAAACGGGCACAGGAGCTTGGCTTTGCTCGAGATACACTAGAAAAGGCTTGCCGCCTAGCGGAAATCTTGAAGTTCCTGAATACCAATCCCCTGCTTAAAGACTCTCTTGCGCTCAAGGGTGGCACTGCTATCAACTTGACCATCTTTAATTTACCAAGACTGTCGATTGATATTGACTTAGATTACCTGTGTAACAACTCCTTAGATGAAATGCGGGCGGATCGAGGACGGATATTCGACAGCATCATCAAGTATATGTCGGCAAACAGATACGAGCTCAGTTCACGATCAAAGACGACACACGCTCTTGACTCTAGTGTCTTCTCCTACGTAAACGCTGCTGGCATGAAGGACAACATCAAAATTGAGATCAACTATTCGCTACGCGCTCATGTTCTTGCTACGGAGCATAGGGAACTGCAGCCTCTAGGATTGTTTGACTCGTTGTCCGTGCATTCATTGGCACCGCTAGAGATATTCGGGAGCAAAATCGTCGCCTTACTTACAAGAGCAGCAGCTAGGGACCTCTACGACATCAACAATATGATTTACTTCGGGCTGTTTGATGAATCTCAATGGCCGCTGCTAAAGAAATGTGCTGTTTTCTACAGCGCACTTGGCAGCCAAGAGGCGGCCGCATGCTTCCCGCTTGATAATGTCGATACCCTTACAAAACATAAAATCAAGACGGATTTGTTGCCCGTTATCCGTAGGACGGAGCATTTTGACCTGCAATCCGTTCAAAGGCAAGTAAAGGAATTCCTCTCTTCAACGCTGTGCTTGGATGATTGCGAAATAGCCTTCTTAAGGGCCTTTGCCAAGAAGGAATACCGGCCAGAACTGCTATTTGACGACAAAGACATTCTAAGTCGCGTTGAAAATCATCCGATGGTTTTGTGGAAAATGCGCAACTCACTTGGGGGGCCCTCTAGGTAAGGCAGACGCATTGGATTAAACCAAACAGAACGGTCCTGGAGGTGGTTCTATGCCGGGTGAAACAAAAAGAACCGTCCCTTTTGTTTCTTTCTCGCCAAAGGGCTTTTTGTCGCGGGCTTAGGGCTAGTTTCACCATGATCCGCCCCTGAGGGATAAAGGGGTCTAATACCTCAGCCACCTCACCGTGCTCAACCGTGACTAGGTCGCCGTCACCAGGCAACAGCTCAACTACATAAGCAGGCAGACGACCTAGAGGCAGTTCATACACATGTACCACTGTGCCTCTACGCCCATTTTTGAGCAGTACTATATCGAGCTCGTTTACTTTTAGCGTCAACTTAAGACTTCACCACCTCTCCGCAGGGATATGAACGTTGATGGGTTAAGAATCCTGCGGCCCACTGCTTAGAAGGCAGTTGCTCGCCAGGTCAGTCCCCGCATGCGAGGAGGACATCCTCCTTCAAGAGCACGCTGACTTATTGCCCATTTACAGGCACATCCTAGGCTATTGCTTGTGTACGAACCTATAGATGACCTCGGCTATTCCCGATTGCCTAATGGTCACCATACCCCCATCCATAGGCAACTCAATCTCATAGCCCTGTTCTTTGTCGGGGCGCTTGCAGTACACATGTACCACTGTGCCTTCTCGCCCGTCGTGGAGCCTAACAATGTCGAGGTCATTGATCTCCAGGCTGTTTGTTGTTCCATTTGACACAGGCTATCACCATCCCTATTGTAAACTCGCGAATGAGCATGACTTCGTTAGCTGCTTCTTGGTTTCATCTACTTCGTCACAGCGTGCTGTATGCAATTCCTCAGCGGCCCAATGCTCCAGTTAGAAGCCCCGTGTAGTCATCGATCAGCTCCCATTTGCCCGTTGGACATGAGGCGTCAAAAGGGCCGGGATCGAACATATCATACAAATACCCCATCTCCTCATCATCGACTACGCGAAGCATTCCTCCTTCAACGGCTAAAACGTAATATATTGCCCCGTCAGTGAGACCGGCAGGCCCAAAGGTTCTCCCCACGTAATATCATATTCTAAGTTTTCCTGCAAGTCCTGCGATGTCATGGTGTGACACCGTCGTGGGCGACACATTGGGAACGCGTTTGACGAATGCGCCCTGGAGCGGGATCCCGCTCACCTTGTCTTGGGCGCAGCTGGTAGTATATGATGGGCATAGCAAGTTGAGAGCGAGGTGTTGGTGGTGTCGCGCATGTCGACTTTAACGAAAATCTGTGAGAGGTATAACGTCTCGCTCATGTATCTCTTTGGATCACGCGAAAAGCTAGCCAGGCAGATCATCGAGGGGAGTATGCCTGAGAACAGGGATCCCCTGGCTGACATCGACGTAGGGGTCGTCTTTTCGACTGCCCTGCCGGTAGGGCGTGAGCGGGCGAGGCTCTATAGTCTCCTGTTCAACGATCTTGAGGATGTCTTTCTGCCGTTTGCTCTTGATCTGGTCTTTCTAGAGGAAAACCACGCCGTGTTTCAGGCTGAAGCCGTTAAGGGGCAATGTGTGTATGCAGCGAGTACTGATGCGAGGCTCGACTACGAGGAGGCGATTTTGCGCCGGGCATGTGATTTTAAACCATTCCTTGAAATGTACTACGCAGAACGTTTGGGGGTGGAGGCAAATGGTTAGCAGACTTGTCGTGCAGGGTAGGCTAGACATGATTGATGACTGCGTTCTGCGGCTTAGTCGTCTTGCAACCCTCTCGCGATCCGACTTCGTAGGAGATAAAGACAAGGTAGCCGCTGCCGAAAGCTATCTGCGTCGTGCGCTTGAGGCTACTTTTGACGTTGGCAGGCACATCCTTGCTAGAAGCGGTGGCGCAGACTTATCTACAGAATACAAGGGGATTGCGAAAGGCCTTGGAGACAAGGGAGTTGTACCCTTTGAGCTGGCTAGAACCCTAATTGCCATGGCCGGGTATAGGAATCGCCTAGTTCACCTCTATCACTTGGTGCAGGAAGACGAGCTCTATGAGATTCTTCAGACTGACCTTGACGACTTGCGCGCATTTGTCCGTGAAATCAACGTATTCTTAGATGCCGTAAAGAACTAGCCTCCCCACCCCGCTACACGCGGGGTGTTAGTTTTTAAGCGCGTTGTCTGGCACATGTGCGCGTGCTATACTTAAGCAAACATATGTTCTGTCTGTTGGGGCCAAAAAAAACAGGAAGAACCGTCCCTTTTGTTTTGCGTTTTCCTTGTGTTTTGTGTTTTGTGTTTTGTGTTTTGTGTTTTGGAGGTGGTTCTATGCCGGATGAAACAAAAAGAACCGTCCCTTTTGTTTTGCACCTGGATATGGACGCGTTTTTTGCGGCGGTGGAGCAGCTGGATTTTCCGGAGCTGCGGGGCAAGCCGGTGATTGTGGGGGGCGCGCCGAATGAGCGGGGTGTTGTCTCTACCTGCTCGTATGAGGCGCGCAAGTTTGGCGTGCGCTCCGCCATGTCGTTGACGGAGGCGTACCGCCGCTGTCCGCAGGGCATTTTTGTGCCAGGGCGCATGTCGCGGTACCGCGGGATATCGGCACAGGTTATGGCAATAATGGCCACTTACTCCCCGCAGCTTGAACCGGTTTCCATTGACGAGGCCTTTTTAGATGTAACCCACTCGCAGAACCTGTTTGGCCCGGCCGAGGCGATTGCCCGCACGATACAGCTACGGGTTAAAAACGAACTGGGGTTATCCTGCTCGCTCGGGGTGGCGCCAAACAAGTTTTTAGCCAAGGTAGCCAGCGACCTAAAAAAGCCCGGCGGGCTAGTGATAGTAGCGCCGGGCACCGAGCGCGCGTTTCTTGCGCCACTCCCTATAGAGCGCATCTGGGGCGTGGGGCCAAAGACGGCAGAGCAGCTGCACAAGCAGGGACTAAAGACGATTGGGGACATTCAAAACGCTGACCCACGTCTCTTGGCGCGCCGTCTCGGGGTGCACGGACACGACCTGTATCGCCTGGCCTGCGGTGAGGACGACCGCCCGGTCGCTCGCTACGACGACACAAAATCCGTGGGGCACGAGCACACGTTTGACATCGACACTGCCGACATCGAGGCTGTAAAGGCTACGCTGTTGGCTTTGGCAGCTAAGGTGGGACGGCGCCTGCGCAAGAAAAAGCTTAGGGGCAAAGTAGTGCAGCTTAAGCTGCGCTACCTAGATTTCACCACGATAACGCGACAGTGTGCGCTGTCGGCGCACACTGACTTAGACCACGACATCTACCGGGCTGCGGTAAAGCTGCTAGACCATCACTTTGACGGCCGCCCTGTTCGCCTGATTGGCGTATCTGTGTCGCAGCTCTGTGGCGAAGGTGAGGCTGCGGCGCAATTAAGCCTGTTTGACGCTCCGCCAGCAAAGGCGCAGAAGCTAGCGCAGGTTATGGACGCCATTAAAGAAAAGCACGGTGAAAAAAGCATTACCTACGCTAAAGTAAAGGAATATGAAGATGAGCCCCCATCGCCCTAGGCCTACAATCGGAAGCCGCCTTCCTTAACCCAGGGCTTAAGCGCCATGACCAGGCCGCCCGTAACTATGCCCGCCAACAGCATTTCGGGTACGCCTTGCACTAAAGCAATGGAAATAGCGGCCGTGCGCTCGATATATCCAAACCATACGGCTAACGACAAGGTGCCGACGGTGTTTGTCAGCGTTCCGGCTATGCCTGCCAAAAACCCGGCAATACCAAGATACTTGCGACTGCCTGCATTGCCAAACCTGCGGACTATGGCAAGGGTAGTGACAAAGAACAGCCATGCCATGCCGCCAATCAGGAGACGAGCGGGGATAACGACCCTAGGGTCCCCAAGGAAGGGTAGGGTAAAAAAGCCGAACAAGAGCCCGACAAAGCCACCTACCACCGGCCCCTGCAACACTCCGGTTATAATTACCGGGATATGCATGATGGTCGCCGCACCTGCGGGAGTAGGCAGGGGCACAAACCCCCACCGCGTGGCCCCTAGCAAGACGGTCATTGCCGTCATGAGTCCAGCCACAGTAAGTTGACGCGTTGTTAACTGCATGTGATTTCCTCCGTTCCAGTTCTTTTCAGATACCGGTCGATACTGTGCCTTAGAGAGATAGCGCTAAATGGCAGTCCTGTCTGGCAGGGTACCGGCTGCCGCTTAGTCAGAAATGATGGGAGGATTCGTCGGCAACACTACGGCAGCCCTAGCCACTCGCCAGATACCGATGAGCGTTAGGTTAGGTTCGTAGCGGTCGATGACGTCCATCAGTCCGTCGCAGAGAAATGCCCCGATGCCGCCGGTAAGGACGACAAAGAGCTTGCCGTGTTCTTGCTGTACGCGCCTAATCATGCCGCGCACAAGTTCCAGATAGCCGTAGTAGATGCCTGCCTGCAGGCATTCTACGGTGGTAGTGTTAATGACATTTGCCGCCTTGGCGATAGGCACTTCGCGCAGCAAGGCCGCCCCGCTCGTAAGCGCACGAAACGATATCTCCATGCCCGGCACGATGGCAGTGCCGCGGTAGACACCGTCTTTGACTACGCAGAAGGTAGAGCCGGTGCCTAAATCTACTAGTAGCACGTCCCTGTTCCAGAGCCACAGCGACGCTAGCGCGTTGGCGAAGAGGTCTGCACCGAGCTCACGATAATCTACCCCACCGAAGGCCAGCCCAAGGTCGTCACGCGGCACCACCAGCTCTAGTTTTGCGCCCCGCGTAAGCAAAGCTTGTGTCAGTGCGGCCGTAGCCATCGGCACGACAGAAGCGCAGACGACGCGGGTATCTGGCGAGACTTGGCTGACTAGGCCGCCGTATTCGTCGGCATGGCGACTTGTGGCCACCGCCATTTTGGACAACACCTGACCGTGTTCGTCCATCCAGCCGGCGTTAGTGCGGGTATTGCCTATGTTTACTGCTAGGAGCATGTTGGTGCTCCTTTCATTGTTCCTGTAAGTTAATTCTATGCAGAACTGCTGCCCGCGTCAACGCTTTTGCCGCAATACAGGAAAACGGCCCGCGAGCGCGAATACAGTGTAGGACTGCTCGCAAGGAGGACTAACATGGTAGGTTCAAACCCGCATAAGTACAACCATATGGTTAGAAGTCTGTACTTACTGGCCATTATTACTGCCATATCGCTCCTAGCCATGATTCTCGTGCTTTCGATTCCGGCCGACCTCGGCACGCCTTACGAGCCGCTGGCCGCGACAGACAGCTACAACTTTGACCCGTGGGAGATGTCGCTTGGCAGGCTGCATATTTCTTTCCCTAAGGGCGGGGTCATGGTAGGCGCGTTTCGGCGCGGCGAGCTGACGGCGTTCGTCTTAATCGGAGAGGGCACGGCTACCTTTCGCGGCGATGCCGAGGAGAGGCAGTTCGCGCTGACGCAGGCCGTGATTCAGGGGCACCCGAGCGAGATTTCCATCCTGCGGGGCCAAACGTTTATCGAAGCGAGTGTACACCCGGAGGCCATGCAGACTGCGGCAAGACTGCTGCAGACCGTAGCCGTGGACGAGCCACTCCTAGAAGTTTTTGGCGTGCGGAAAGTGTTTCTGCCGCGCCGCGGCGTCAAGATTGTGGCTTTGTTCGACCAAGACGGGGGCAAGGCCTCGTATTTGCAGGCGAGGCGCACAAGTTGGCGGCAACCCGGGGAACCCGAGCAAGTAATCCCAAACCCCGAAGCGCCCCTTTACCCACCGCACGACCAATTCTTGTTTAGTCTGGCCATCCTCTCGGTCATGGTGGCAGCGGTAGCGGCGGGCATCGTCTTCGTTACACCGGTATACGAGCACTGGACATACCTAGAGAAGCCGAAAATACCGCTATGGCTTCCCGTAGCGGTAGCATTCGTGCATTCTGTGCTGGAGGCCTACCTAAACTACCTCGACCTCCATCAGTTGGTGGTCGTGGGTTGGCGCGTGATGGTTATTGCCGCAGTTCTCTGGATTGCCGACGCGCAGGGCAACTCGTTTGATTTTCTCGGCTTGCGGGTGCGTCGCCTGTGGAATGCCTTTACCACGGGGGTGTGGGCCGGCATACTGCTCTTTCTCTGTGGTTCCATTGCGCTGCCCGACGGCATACGCGTAGTCGAACCGCTCGCGCTCGTCGGGCAACTCCTGTACGTTACGGTAGGGGTAGCTGTCTTTCAGGAGCTCTTGTGGCGAGGATTAGTGCAGGGAGCCTTCCGCCAGCGCTACGGCGCGCTGACTAGCATCGGCCTCACTACGGCGCTCGCGGCCGTCTTCTCCCTGGCCCCTGCCCTGTTATCCGGCACCATAACCACGGCAGTTCTGATTCAGAGCTTCTTTATTGTGCCGCTTAGTGCATTTGTCCTAGGCTTTGTCTATGAGCGAACCCACAACATCGCAGCTCCCCTCGCGACAACCGCTACGGTATACCTGCTGCCGCTTGTGCTTTACTTTTACTAGAACAAGCCGGAAATTTTGCCATCGCCGTCGACGTCTATCTTCTCCGCCGCCGGTTCCTTGGGCAGCCCCGGCATGGTCATGATTTCCCCGGTAATGGCCACCAGGAACCCGGCACCGCGCGACACGCGCAGCTCCCGCACGGTTATTCTAAACCCGGTGGGGCGACCTAGGAGCGCCGGGTCATCCGAGAAGGAGTACTGCGTCTTGGCCATGCAAATGGGCATCTTGTCGTAGCCGAGCTTGACGTATTGCCTGATGGTGTTATCCACGTCTTTCGTGAAATCGACGCCGTCTGCGCCGTATATTTCCCGGGCAATAGTAGTGATTTTCTCTTTGATGGACATCTCCACGGGGTAGAGCGGGTGGAAGGTAGACGGCTCGCTCTCTATGGTCTCGAGCACGGCCTCGGCTAAGGCTCTGCCGCCCTCTCCGCCTTTGGCCCAAACTTCGGAAAGAGCCACGCGCACGTCTGCCTGGCGGCAGCGCTCGGCAATTAGGCCGAGCTCGGCAGCGGAATCGGTGGGGAAACGGTTAATGGCGACGACAACCGGCACGCCAAACTTGCGCACGTTCTCAATGTGCCGTTCGAGGTTGGCAAACCCCTTGTCTAGCGCCTTAAGGTTTTCGACGCTCAGGTTCTTTACGTCCGCGCCGCCGTGGAGTTTGAGCGCGCGCGCGGTAGCCACAATAACGGCCGCCGAGGGCTTAAGCCCGGCAAAGCGGCACTTAATATCAAAGAATTTTTCTGCGCCGAGGTCTGCGCCGAAACCGGCCTCGGTAACCACGTAGTCGGCAACCTTTAGGGCGAGCTTGGTGGCCTGCACGGAGTTGCAGCCGTGCGCGATATTGGCGAAAGGTCCGCCGTGAATAAACGCAGGCACGTTCTCTAGCGTCTGCACTAGGTTTGGCTTAATCGCGTCTTTAAGCAGGGCGGCCATGGCCCCCGCTACCTTTAGGTCGGCTACCGTCACCGGTTCGCGCTCATACGTGTAGCCTATGACGATACGGCCAAGTCTCTCTTTTAAATCGGTTAGATCGTTGGCCAGGCAGAGAATGGCCATAACCTCGGAAGCCACGGTGATGTCAAAGCCGTCTTCGCGCGGCACGCCGTTGTTCTTGCCGCCTAAGCCGACGATAGTGCTGCGCAGGGCGCGGTCGTTCATATCGAGGGCACGGCGGAAAGTGATGCGGCGCGTGTCGATGTTAAGCTCGTTCCCTTGCTGCAGGTGGTTATCTATAATTGCGGCCAGCATGTTGTGGGCGGTAGTAATGGCATGCAAGTCGCCGGTAAAGTGCAGGTTAATGTCCTCCATGGGGACAACTTGGGAGTATCCGCCGCCGGCGGCGCCGCCTTTAACACCCATGCTCGGGCCCAACGACGGTTCGCGGAGCGCGATGGCCGTCTTTTTGCCGAGTTTAGCTAAGGCTTGTCCTAGCCCCACGGTGGTAGTGGTCTTCCCCTCGCCCGCGGCAGTCGGGTTAATGGCTGTCATTAGGATTAAATGACCGTCGGGCTTATCGGCAAGGCGCTTAGCGACGGCGGGGGAGACTTTGGCTTTGTACTTGCCGTACAGCTCAAGGTCGTCTTCGCTGAGGCCGATACTTTCGGCGACCTTAATAATCGGCAACATCTGCGCGCTTTGCGCTATTTCGATATCGGATTTCATGCGTCACAGTCCTTTCTTTGCACTCTCTCGGATAGCTCTTGTTCGCGGGTGGCTAAGCTTACGCACTGCTCTCCCATGGCCTTGGCCCAAGCGGGCTGCGCGGTAAGTGTGTGCAGATTCACCTTAACATTAAGCAAGGCGCCCTTTACGGCAGCCGAACCTAACAGCGTGGCTACACCGGCATCGGTAAGGGCATTGCGGTTTCCGCGCAGAGCCATAATCTCCGCCTTCTCCATGACGGCGAGGGCGGCCTCGGCCGTGCGCAGCGGTACGGACGCCGCGCGGTGCAACGCCTTTTCTACCGCGGCCTCTCGCGTAGCTTGTTCAGCAGGGCTCTCTTTGGGCAACTTGTAGGCGTCCATAACTTCTTCGTAGGCGCGTGCGTCCTCGGTCGCCAGTTCGCTAAGCGCTCCCCGTAGCTCCCGCGCTTCGCGCGCGAGTGCGGACATTTCCTCTTGTACGGCGGCGTACTTTTTGCGCCCGAGCGTTAGGTTAGCCACCATTTCCACTAACGAGGCTGCCATCACGCCGGCAAGTGCGGCGGCCGTACCGCCACCCGGCGCCGGGGAACAACCGGCGATAGCCTCCATAACTGCGCTAAACTTTTGCTCTGTCAGTTGACTCACTCACTGACCTCCTCCTAACATCGGCACAATAAAGCGGAGTGCCGCCCAAACGATTAAGCCTGCCCCCGCCCCGATAAACATCCATACCCAGATGTTTAGGCCTTGGGTCCCCGCTTGCGACTTCCCTGTGTCTGCCTGGCGCTTAGAGGCTGAGGCTGCCAGTTTGCGCTTCTTGCTCTTCCCCATAACAGAGAGCTCCTTTCTTTACTACTATTTGCCCGCTCTTCACCACTGTATGTACTAAGTTGACCCCGAGGTGGTAGGGAACAAATTCGAGCGAAGGTGCATCGAGTATAGCTAGGTCTGCCTGTTTGCCGACCTCGATGCTCCCTAGCGTCGCCCCGCGCCGCAGGGCGTGCGCCGCGTTGATGGTGGACGCCGCAAAAGCTTGGTGCGCAGTTAATCCGTAGTGGACGCAGGCGAAGGTTTGCAGAAGCTGCATATTAAGAAGCGGCGAGGTGCCCGGGTTAAAGTCAGTGGCGACGGCAATCGGCACCCCAAGCTCTATCATATCCCCCACAGGCGCCTTCTTTTCGCTGCGCAACAGGAAAGCTGTGGCGGGGAGCAGTACCGCTACGGTGCCTGCTTTGGCCATGCGCTCTAGGTCAGGGCGCGAAGCATGAATTAGGTGCTCGGCCGACACGGCGGCGAGTTCGGCGGCAAGTCCGGCTCCGCCAAGCGGCGTAATCTCGTCCGCATGCACGCGCAGGCCGAGCCCGTGTCTTTGCGCGGCGCAAAGGATTGCCCGGCTTTCGTCGAGCGTAAAGGCCTTGTTTTCACAGAAGACATCGCAGAACTCGGCTAGCCCTGCGTCGGCTACACG
The DNA here is from genome assembly GCA_018335585.1 of Selenomonadales bacterium. NCBI lineage: Bacteria > Bacillati > Bacillota > Negativicutes > Selenomonadales > Selenomonadales bacterium. Next base: position 1,868 of record JAGXRZ010000053.1, on the reverse strand, counting down.
CGGCAGCATTTCGTCAATAACCAGCTTTACATAGGCTGCGCGGTCGTCGCTGTACTCCGGCGGCAAGGCGTGCGCTCCCATAAAGGTGGGCACCACGTCTACCGGATGCAGGCGGGCGGCTTCCTTTAACACACGCAGTTGCTTTAACTCGGCGTCCGTCGTCAGACCATAGCCGCTTTTGGCCTCTACGGTCGTCGTGCCGTGCAGGAGCATTGCGTCGAGGGTAGCCAAGGAGCTCTCTAAGAGCTTAGCTTGGCTTGCCGCACGTGTCTGCCGCACCGTGCTGATGATGCCGCCCCCGGCAGCGAGAATCTCCAGGTAAGGTGTACCTGCGAGGCGCAGGCCAAACTCCTTCTCTCTCCAACCGGCGAAGCTTAGGTGGGTGTGACAGTCCACGTAGCCCGGTACTACCAGGCGACCTGCGGCGTCAATCTCATGCGTGTCGGGCCCGGCTAGGGCTCTAGCCTCGGCCAAATTGCCTGTCACTGCGGCAATGCGCCCCTCGGCTATCAATACGAAGCCGGCCGACAACTCTACTACTTCGCCTAGCTGCGCCCCGACTTGCGGGTTTTCGCTATACCCTTGTGTCGTTACAACTCGCCCGTTGGCAATTAGCAGCTTAGCCTTCATGGCGGGCGGCGAGCTTTAGCTCGAGCACTTGCGCTGCGCTAAAATCGGTTAGCTCTAGGTAATGGGCCGCGGTATCAATTATGGCCTGCGCCGGTAGCAGTCCGATGATTTCGCTGTTGGCTACGCGCACGTTGTGTTTGGCGGCTTCTAGCTTAATGGCCTCAAACACGGTATGTAGGCCGGTGACGTTAAAGTCTACCATGTTCATAGAGACTTGCGCTTGGTTCGTCGCCATTAACATCATGCCCATGGCTTTGACGGCAGGTAACCCTCCGGTCGCTTCGCGCACTGCTTTGGCAATGGCCTTGGCGATTTTCACGTCAGACGAATGGAGGTTGACATTAAAGGCAACTAAGGGTGGACGTGCGCCTACAGCCGTAGCACCTGCACTTGGGTGCATGCGGCTAGGCCCAAAGTCTGGCGTGCGCGCAGGGTTTGTAGCGATTTCGCTCTTAATCCCTTCGTACTCGCCGCGCCTAACATCGGTGAGATTCCGCCGCTCGGGAGTGCGCGCGGAGCGCTCATACAGGTAGACGGGAATGCTCAGTTCGCGCCCGATTCTCTCGCCTACGGAGAGCGCAATTGCCTGGCAATCCTCCATGGTCGCACCGGCTAGCGGCACAAATGGCACCACGTCTGTCGCGCCCATGCGGGGATGCTCGCCGCTGTGCTGCTCCATGTCGATTAGCTCCGTGGCCTTGGCCGCTCCTCTAAAGGCCGCCTCCTCTACAGCCGACGGGGCACCGACAAACGTCACCACTGTGCGGTTATGGTCTGGGTCGGGCTTTACGTCAAGCAGTGTAATCCCGTCCACTGCGGCAATCGTCTGTACAATTTGGTCGATAACGCTTTGACGGCGCCCTTCGCTAAAGTTAGGGATGCATTGGATTAGTTTCATGGTTTCACCTCGTTGCGTATTAGTGCCAGTGCTGTCGAGTAGGCGGAGGGCTCGCGCCCTCTCGCCCCTCACAGAACCGTGCTGGCGCAATTAACGCACACGGCTCTTCACCACACCATTTATCCTCGCCAATACCGTTTCCATTCGATTTCTCCGCTGGTGAGTGAATGTTTCCTTGTCGAGGTCGATGTGGTGTTACCTCCTTCCCTCTGCAGGCATTACCCTGCTTCTTCGGTACTACGAGGCAATCCGACTCCCTGCTGCCTTTTGCCTACCTCACTTTGTATCGCTTGTTCGGCATACTCTCAGCCTGAGAGAACAGTCAGGGTCTCCCGAGTTC
>JAGXRZ010000052.1 GCA_018335585.1 Selenomonadales bacterium | reverse complement strand
GCCAGGATACAATGGATGCAGTTGGCCAGGATACAATGGATGCAGTTGGCCAGGATACAATGGCTGCAATGCGCCAAGATGCAGTGGACGCAGTGCGCCAGGATGCGGTGCTCTTAGAAACATTACGCTTGGCGATCTACTATCGACTTGTCTTAGCTAAGCATTTGGCGGAGTATTTCTCTGTCCTCAAGCGGTCTCCGCACGAGAAGCACGCCTCGCTCTCTATTCCTTACTGGACCGACGAGGCAGAGAGCCGCAACTTCGCCGCTCTACGCTTCTACCTGTCGCAAGACAGCAATCTCACCAGCCTCCTCCAGGCCCTGCCGCGTTGAACTAGAGAACAAAAGGGACGGTTCTTCTTGTTTTTTTGTTGATGAAACGGTATCATTGGCGTGAGGTGAGGATTATGCCAAGAATAGGACGTCAAGCAAGCAGCACCGGTTATTATCACGTTATGGTTCGCGGAATCAACAAGGAGTTTGTCTTTCAGAGCGATAGCGAGAGACGACTTCTGTTAGAGCTACTCTGTGAACAGCACGCTAAGGATAGTTTCGAGCTGGCGGCTTGGTGCATTATGAGCAACCATCTGCACGCCCTTGTTAAGGCTGAACTTGCGACGCTATCACGCGCGGTTAAGGTGATCAACCTGCGGTATGCGGCTAGGTACAATAGCATGCATCAGCGCGTGGGTCCTGTTTTTGGCGACCGGTACCGCAGTGAGGCTATCGAGGACGAGGCCTACTTGCTAGGAGCGCTCCGTTACATACACATGAATCCCGTGCAGGCAAACTTAGTGCAAGACCCGGCAGACTATAGATGGAGTAGCTACAAGGAATATACTGCGGACGCAGTTCACATAAGCGAAACACAGAAGGCGTTTGTGTTAGGACTACTCGGTGGAAGTGCGCGTAGATTCACGGAGTTTCACCGCCAAAGTGATCTCACCCTGTACCTCGAAACCGGCGAAGACCGCGAAAGCTATCGGTTAGCTGTCGCACACAAGGTCTTAGAGCAATTCTGTGCTCTGCATGGCATAGAAAGAGCCGAGCAGCTGAAGGGCGACCCAGAACGCTTCTCGGCCATCAGTCGGCAGTTGACACAAAATGTCGGCCTTACGTTACGCAAGGCCGCGGAAATGCTTGAGACTTCTCATACCAAGGTGTATCAGGCGTTGCAGGAGGACTAGCAGCTTACAAGCGGGCAGCTGATTTCCATGAAGAACCGTCCCTTTTGTTCCCGAGAAACTATTGCTCTCTTTTGTCCGTCGCGCCGCAGTGGACCGCCGACATTCCTTCACACATCGCGGCGATTAAAGATGCGTATCGCCAGCGTGAGCATAACAACAATGTATCCTGCTGTGTAGACCAGCATCCAGTCGCTCGGGGTCGAGTGACTGCCAAACGGGCCAAAGACATGGGCTGGGTTAAAGAAGACCATGTCAGGGGAGGTCCCCTGCAATAACAGGTGATTTACTACCGTTGCCACCACCCGCCGGTACACTGCGTCCGCAGGCAGTATGAGGCTCGTAATGACGCCGATATAGATGGCGGCGGTGCTACCTAGCATGGCCCCAATTTGTTCGATCATGCCCCCCATCACGGACAGCGCGTACAGGCCAAACGCCAAGACGCCATTGCTCAAGGTAGGGAGCCTTGTAGTCCCAAGCATAGTCACGGATAAAAGCACTAACGGCTTTAAGGCAAATAGGGCGAGCGCCACCCAACGACCCGGCAGGAGCAGACCTGTCTGCCAGTACACTAGGCCGACAAGCGCAAGAAAGAATAAAGCCGCATAAGTGACCAGCATAGCTGCCAAGCCGAAGTATTTCCCCAGCAGCAGGTCACGGCGGGTAAGGGGACGCGCCGCCAGCGGATAAAGCGTGCCGTTCTCTATTTCCCCGGCAATACTGCCTACCGCGGCAAGGATTGCCAAACCCGCGACCAAGAAGCTGGCGAGGTAAATCCCCATACTGAAGAGGACAAGTGGTTCTATAAGCTCAAAGACATCGGCGGCGGCCGGGTCGGCAATCCTAGCATTTGTCCCCACCATAAAGTGTAGGCCGATACCATACAGGGTGAGAAAGGCTAGGGTGAGAAGCGCAGCAACAAGAACGACTCGCTTGCGCAAAGCTTCCTTAAATGTAAAGACGGCCATCAACCACATGTCTTTTCGCCCTCCTGCACTAAACGGACAAAAACGTCCTCAAGGGAATTGTGGTGTGGCGTCACTTCGTAGATGCGGCAGCCATGTGCCGCGAGTTTGGCCACGACATCGGCGACTTCCTCGGGACTTGAGGTGCGCAACGTGAGTAAGTCCCCCTCTATTTGCAGGTCGGGGTACTTTGTCTGCAATTCCACAGCGAGCACTACAGGCAGGTCGCGCAGTTTTATGGCGACGGCGGTTGATGCGGCTTGCAGTTCATGCGGCTTGCCGTCGGCGACCACAATACCGTGATTGATGATCGACACACGGTCACAGACCTGCTCTACCTCGCTTAGGAGATGACTGTTCAAAAACACAGTTTTGCCGGCCGCTTTAAGCGAGAGGAGAATCTCTCGCACTTCGCGTCGTCCAAGCGGATCGAGCGCTGAGGTGGGCTCATCTAAAAACACCACGCGCGGGTCCCCTACTAACGCCGCGGCCAGCCCCAGCCGTTGCTGCATTCCCTTGCTGTAATTTGCAATGAGCTTTTCACCCTCTTTGGCCAGACCGACCAGCTCTAGGGCCGCTGATGCGCTGCGCTTAGCGGCCCTGTGGTCTAAGCCTGCGAGGTGCGCGTGGAAGTTGACGAGTTCTCGCCCCTTTAGCCAACCGTGCAAGCGAAAGTTCTCCGGCAGGAAGCCTATTTGCCGTCGACTCCGCACATCCTCCGGCGCGTATCCCGCAACCACGGCCTCCCCGGCGGTAGGGTAGACGAGGCCGACCAGCATTTTAACCAGGGTGCTTTTGCCGGCGCCGTTGGGGCCAAGGAACCCGAAAATCTGCCCCTCCTCCACGGAGAGGCAGATGTCTCGGCAAGCTACTTGTTGGCCGTAGACCTTGGTAAGATGCGTAACTTTAATAATCGCCACTACCTTATCTCCCCCGCGATGCTTAATGCCGCCTCTAGGGACAGACCGCTAATGGCCCTCCAGCTACCGCCCTCGCGCCACGCTAGGACGACAGTCCTGTCGACCTCATTCATGAAGTAGACGGCGGGGCTGCCGTTTACTGTAGTGTCTGTCCAGCTCATACCCGGTAATGCAGGGATGGGCAGGGTTTGCCGCCAGTCGTGGATATCGGCGAGTTGTCGGCGAAAGTTTTCCGGCAGGAAGGGCACCCGCACGAGCGCCTGGCGCAGATAGGCAATGTCGACCCCCGGCGGAGCTTCTATCGTCAGGTCGCGGGCAGCATAAATGGCGAACCCTTGCCCCGTGGGACCAAAGTATTGCGCCCGGATTACGGGTGGAATGTTAAAGATAACGGATTGCCCCGCTAAGGCTTGCGGCAGCACCACAGCGCTGTTGCGGCGCAAGTAGTTGTTAAGATTCTCGACATCGGGGGTAAAGGTGATAGTCGGGGCCTGCTCCACGATAATCTCGGTCCGCGTCTGACCGGCGAGCGTAGCGGGCAGATTAAGCTTAACGCCGCTTAACCCCTCGACTTGTGAGGGATCGGCTTCGACCCTCCAGTCGGCGGCGGTCGGAACAGTAACTTGCACGCGGCCGAAGTTCCTGATGTCGACGGTGCCACCCTCGCCGTGAAAGTTATCAAGTAGCTGCCCTAACTCCAGCATGTCCGCGGAAGTGATCTCGACGAGCTGTATCCTCTCCATGCGGAAAATGTTCAGAAACTGCGCGGCTAGAGAGCGGCCCGGCGGTGAACTTAAGATGAGCGCAAGCGCTAGGACCGCTGCGCTTACGCCGGTCAGCCATCTATACTTTTGCATCATGCTAATTAGCCTCCTCTGTTTGTTTTGGGATGCCTGACGATGGCGCAAGTAGCTCATGGGGATGACGTGCTCAGGGCGGCTTATAGCTGCGGTTGCTTGCATGTACGATGTTAAGGAAACCGCCGTGCAATTGGCAAGTTCTGCTAAACTACGCAGACGTTCACGGCATGCGGCACACTCCGCTAAGTGAGCCGCCACGTCTCCGGCCTGCTGCACGTCTAATTCGGCGTCAAGATAAGTTTGCAGAATCCCTTCTTCCAGACACATAATCACCCCTCCCCTCCAGTTCGTTGTACAGGTCGCGAAAGTGCCGTCTAGCCCGAGCGAGAATCGTGCCCACTGAGCCCTTTTCCACCTCAATGACCGAAGCAATTTCCGTATAACTGTGTCCTGCGTTTCTTAGCAGCAGACACATGCGGTCGCGCGGCTCTAAATTCGCCAAGCAGCGATGCACTCGCTTCGCCTCTTGGTCGCGGATAACCGCTTCCTCTAAGGGAACTACGTCGGCTTCCTCGCGGTACTGCCCCTCCTCGCGGCGGCGACGACGGGCCTCGCCTCGCAAGTAGTTGTACCCCAAGTTAGCCGCCACTCGCAGTAGCCACCCGCCTAATCCGCTTTGGTCGCGGGGAGGACTGAGGTGCAGTTTTAGGAAAACCTCTTGGGCAATCTCCCGCGCCGCCTCCCGCTCTCCAAGCAGGTAGTACAGTCGTTGGTACACCAAAGCCTGATAGCTCTGATACAAGGCATCGAATTCCCGCGTCGTTTGCGCCACCCTCCTTCCTTACATGCAACGTCTATCTTTATAACACCGACGACGCGAACTTTGTGACATGGGGCGAGACATTTTGGGAATTGACAGCAGAGAGTATGAGTTGTAATATGGTAATGATATCACTATGATATCTACAGGGCAAAGGAGATGATTCTATTGCGTAGATTGCTGGCCACCGTGCTGTTACTTGCTGTTTTCCCCCTGGTTGCTTGTCGACCTGTCACTGTGCAGCCACGTCCCGAAGCCGAAACCGTTCTAGCGTCTGCGTTAGTCTCGCATCTAGCGGGCGGCCAATACGCTTTAGCGGTGGGCATGTTTGACCGCACTATGCGCAGGCAGCTCCCGGCAGCTACGCTTAAGGCCGCGTGGGAGAATGCGACATCACGCTTAGGCGAACTGCGAGCACACCAGCCAAGAGAAAAAACACCGCTGGGAGAACATATGGTGGTCTTAGTGGATGCGACTTTTGCGCAGGGAAGCATGACAGTGCGGGTCGTGTTTGACGCCTCTAAGTCAGTAGCCGGGTTATGGTTTGACAATATCCAAACCGCTTCGCGCTACCAGTCGCCCTCTTATGTGGATTTTACTCGTTTTACAGAAGAACCGGCAACTGTAGGCGAGGGCGAGTGGGCGATGCCGGGCACACTAACTTTGCCGCTGGGCGCCGCGGGGCCGGTACCGGCGGTAATCCTCGTGCATGGCTCGGGGCCACAAGACAGAAATACGACCATCTTGGACAACAAGCCTTTCAAGGATTTAGCGCATGGTCTAGCCTCACGCGGTATCGCTGTTTTGCGCTACGACAAACGCACCAAGGTGCATGGCGCAAGAATGCAGAGCGATTTAGTAACACCCCATGAGGAGACCGTGGAAGATGCGGTCTTGGCTTTAAGGCTCCTGCTAGCGGACTCGCGCATTGATTCACAGCGCGTTTTCGTGCTAGGCCATAGTCTTGGGGGGATGCTTGCCCCGCGCATCGGGGAACTGGAGCCGAGAGTAGCAGGGCTAATCCTTCTCGCAGGTGCGGCACGCCCCTTAGAAGACTTAGTGCTCGCGCAGTCCGAGTACCTGTACAATCTCGATGGCGAGCTAACGAGCATAGAGCGACGTCACCTGCAGGCCATCCGTGCACAAGTCAACCGTGTCAAAGACCCAAGGTTGTCTGCCGGAACGCGTAGTGACCAACTGCCGCTCGGCATTCCTGCCGCCTACTGGCTATGGTTACGCGATTACAGCCCCATTAATACACTAAGGCAACTACAAAAGCCCACCTTCGTGCTGCAGGGTGAGCGTGATTACCAAGTTACTATGGACGACTTTGCCCTATGGATGAGCATCGGTGACCCCGTCGAGGGCCGGTCGTACCCCCACCTAAATCACCTGTTTATGGGCGGGACAGGGGTGCCGTCCCCGGCCGAGTATGAAGTACCCGGCAATGTAGCCGCCGAGGTTATCGCGGATATCGCGGCGTGGTTAAACCGATAAGCTGTCCCTCTCTTCCGTCAGACTATGCGAAAACATGGCCACCTCTTGCTGGTAGAAAGCAGGAGACAACAGAGATCCTGTAGATTTCCGGAAACAAAAGAAACAAAAGGGACGGTTCTTTTTGTTTTTCTGTAAGGATCATTGGCTTGAGGCGGTGGAGGCATTCTTCCTCTACACAGCAGCACAAATTGTGCGCAGCGTCTCTAGCCCGCGCGCCTCTGCTTCTTTGGCCTTTAGTAATGCATGGATGGCGGCATTTCTGTCATTCCCGCTAGTTGAATCAGGAGGGAAGGGGTAAATGCTCTTTAAGGTTGACAGGTGGCACAGGACTTTTTCATAGTTGTTTAGAGCGTCAGCAAAGAGCTCGGGAGAGCCCAATCGCTCACCAAAACAAAAGGGACGGTTCTTCTTGTTTTTTGCTGATCGTAGGGTGCCATTGGCGTATTAAATAGCTGCCCCCTTAGCGTTATGAACCCGGATAGCGGTATGGGGTGTGCCCTGAAAGGCTGTCCTAGGGCGTGGGAAAGCAGGAGATTACACACGCCGCCGTGGGTAACGAGGGCGACTGCTCGATAAGGTAGCTCCGCAAGTTCGCTCAGAAACGAAAAGACGCGCTCCCGGAGGTCCGCAAGTGACTCGCCGCCGGGAGGGGCGCCCAGCTCAATGTCGTTATACCACTGGCGCACTTCCTGACCATAGGCGTCCATCGCCTCAGCATATGTCATTCCTTCGATGCGGCCGAAATTGAGCTCGCGTAACCTCGCGTCACGATGCACGGGTAGCTTGGCGCGGTTGGCTAGGGGATACGCAGTTGCTAGGGCGCGGGGTAGGTCGCTGGCAAAGACCGCATCTAGGCCTACATCCGCTAGCCTTTCTGCCAGTTCCTCCGCTTGTCGCACGCCGAGCGGCGTGAGCGGGCTATCAGTGTGGCCGAGGTAGCGCATCTGTGTGTTAGCCTTTGTTTCGGCGTGCCGAATTACATACAAGCACAGGGATGATGGAGGAGCCATATTCTTCATAACTCAGCACTTCCGCTCACACCTAGCATCCCTACGGCAATTAACAGAAACAGTGCTTCGGCGAGTTCATTGAGCGCCCCATAGGTGTCGCCGGTAAGCCCGCCAAACGTGCGGGCGAGGAGCCGTGCCCAGAGCATGGTCAAAAGCAAAGCTGCTGTCGCGGCTACCGCACCTAAGGCGCCTGTCAGCATAAGTAACGGGGCGACCAGCGTGGCCAGCGCAAAAATCCAAGACGTGCGCGCCAGCGGTTGTGTAAAGCACTTGCCCAATCCCTGTTCACGTACATATGAGGAGGTTTGCGTGGCAAACAAAATAGCGCTTCTCCCAACCGCGGGTGCCAACAAAATTAGTGCTGGGCGAGCGTGCAACTCCGTTAACAATGAGAATTTTAGGCCTAGCAGCAGTACTATAGCCAGCGCTCCCATAGCCCCTATGCGGCTGTCCTTCATTACGGCGAGCATTTCGCCCCGTGGCTTGCGCGACCCTAGCGCATCAAAAGTGTCCATCCAACCATCGAGATGAAGCCCTCCCGTTATTAGCGCGTTAGCAATTAAGCTTAACCAGGTGGCCACGGAAGTGGTAAAAAGGGACAAGCCCAGCAAGTAGCAGAGGACATTAAAGAAACCAACTACGAGACCAACGAAGGGGAAGAATGCGACAGTGCGGCTCATCTCTTCGTCTGAGACGGCTCCTAATCTCGGGAACGGTATAGTGGTAAGGAACGACAGAGCAAGTTGCAGCACCGCCATGGCAGACGCCCTACTCCTCGGCAAGCGCTCCATCAGTTCAATCCCACAATCTTAAGTACTTGCGCTACATCAAGGTGTGCTCGCACGTGGGCTGCAAGGCGATCTAGCTCCGCTACCCTAAAGGCTTGGTAGTGAAACGGCGCACTGAGCGGCGCCAGCCCTTTCTTGTTCCGCAAGTAATTAATAAAGGAATGGCGGAACTCGTCGTTGTCAAAGACGCCGTGGATGTACGTTCCCCAGATCTCCCCCTGTACGCACCCATCACATTTGCCATCTATGGCGAAGGCGGGGGTCCCCAGCGCACTTGACTCACCCATATGAACCTCATAGCCATGCACGATTCCAGAGTAAAACGGCAAATTGCACTGTGCTACAGAGCGGACGGTGCGCTTAGTTTTGCGAAAAACAGTGGTTACCGGCAATAGTCCCAGAGCGTCGACAAAGGCGTCGGCGCCCTCTACTCCATCCGGGTCGTATATGCGTTCTCCGAGCATTTGGTAGCCTCCACAGATACCGACAATGCACACTCCACGCAGAGCTGCCGTAGCGATGCTTTCTGTCAGGCCAGTGGCCTGCAGAAATCTAAAATCGGCTGCGGTGTTCTTCGTTCCGGGGAGGACGACTGCGTCCGCATTAAGGATGTCGCCTGGTTTGGTGGTGTAAATCACCCGCACGCCATTCTCTCGCCCTAAGGGGGCAAAATCCGTAAAGTTTGAGAGCCTCGGAAGCCTTGGCACGGCGATGGTAATCGCGGCGTCCGTCGTGGTGTGCGAGTAATCCTCTAGCGCTACCGAGTCTTCTTCGTCGAGGGACAGGTGCGGCAAAAAGGGGATAACACCTAGCACCGGTTTGTGGGTAAGGCCCTCCAACATAGCTACTCCATCCGCAAAAAGCGATAGATCACCCCTAAACTTGTTCACTATAATTCCGCGCACTAATCCTCGCTCTTCGCGGGGAAGCAGTTCCATGGTTCCATAGAGGGAGGCAAATACTCCTCCCCGGTCAATGTCTCCCACAAGCAACACCGGTGCATTAGCGAGCTTAACCGCCGCCATATTGACAATGTCCCTGTCCCTTAGATTAATCTCCACCGGGCTGCCTGCGCCCTCCATCACAACAACATCGAAGCGTTGCATAAGGCTATTTAGGGCTTGCTTAACGAGAGGAAGGGCTTTGTCGAGGTAGTACTCGCGGTATTCTCTTGCAGTCATATGGGCTAGGGGTTTGCCCATAACTACTACCTGTGCGCTCATCTCCCCCGCGGGCTTAAGCAAAATGGGATTCATTTCTATCTCGGGCTCGATGCCACAAGCTTCAGCCTGTAACGCCTGGGCACGACCAATTTCAAGGCCATCGGGTGTGACAAACGAGTTAAGTGCCATATTCTGCGCTTTAAAGGGTGCTACGGAATAGCCCTCTTGCACAAGAATTCGGCAGAGAGCGGCAGTAAGGAGACTTTTGCCTACATGTGAGCCTGTGCCCTGCAGCATAATGGCCTTACCCAAGGCGCACCACCCCGTCCTTCTTTAATGTCACGGGCATTCCCGCCACGCAAAGGTATACATCCTCTGCAGAGGTAGCTATCTGTGCATTGACTAGCCCTAAGCAATCGCGAAAGATTCGTCCGAGCTTGTATGGGGGAACAAGGCCAAAACCCACTTCATTGGTCACCAAAATGGCCTCCCCGGGGCGTATGGACAATTCCTCTAGTAATGCGCAGGTGAGGCCATTCATTTTTTCAATAAATTCCTGCGCATGGCGCACATTGTTCTCCTCGTCAGCCAAGAGGTGATTGCTTACCCAGAGCCCCAAGCAGTCAATCAACAGGCAAGTCTCTGGGTCTTGACGTGTTATTGCCGCCGGCAAGTCCAGCGGGACTTCCTCTGTTGTCCAATGCGCGGGGCGTCGCGCTTGATGCAGGGAGATTCTATCGCGCATTTCTTCGTCGTTTGCCTCGCAAGTGGCAAGATAGACTACGCTCCGAGCCTTCATAGCAAAGGCTTCGGCCAAGGCGCTCTTGCCGCTACGCACTCCTCCTGTTACAAGGGTAATGCGTCCCATATGCTTCTTCTGCCTCCTTAGCCCCTTACGCCATTTTTTCTAACCTGCCAATACACGTGAGCGGCCTTATTGTCGCCAAAGCCTCTCTGTAGGCGGCTTCATTACAGGCAAAGACCAAAGCAGTAGCGGGGCCTGCCGACTTGTGGTAGTCGTAGGTGCAACCCGGAGCTAGCGACAGGTGGAGGTTTGCGGAGCTAGCAATGGCTTTGGCTTCGTAAAGGACGCCCTTTGAGCCTGCGGGGCTTATGTCTTTAATGCCCTTGGTGCCTAGCAGCCATTTGAGTTTGGTCAGATCGGCATTCTCGTGGTCGTCAAGCGCTACTTCATCTCCCACTTTAGGGTGTCCCAAGGCTACCACTAAGTCGCCAGCTTGTGCTATGCCCACCCGCCAGGATTTGTTAGTAGCTAGCCCGATACATGTTATACCTACACCCGTCTGTCGCGTGGGGACATTCTTCTCCGTGCTAACGATAGTCACGCTCTCGGGTGAGCGGTGGAGAATCGCACTCTCCTGATAAACACCCTGCAAGATAAGGTCGGCGACATGCGGAGTTACAGAGAGAGTGCAGGAGAGTGCCGTCAGAGATGCTCCGGTGGCATAGAGTTCCATGAGCGCTACCCGCGCTAAAAACCTGCCAACGACCGCAGGCTCGGCGCAGACGACGTCTAACTCTTGGTTGCCGATGCCACCTATTGAGTCGCACGTGACAACTATGGTGGTGTCGCCCTTGGGGATAGCCAAAAAATCTCTACTTGGCATGCTAGATTTTAGTAAGTAGGGGCAGCTTGGCAAGGGCTAGAGCTACAGACACATTAAGAACTGATGCTCCCAATATCGATGGTGTTGCAGCTAAGAAGAAGGCCGTACCAAAATCTGGGATGACAATAAAGAGGGCCGGTAGCGCTAGGCCGTTAATAACAACACCTACGGCACATCCCAGCAATTTGCTGCGTTTGGCTGCTACGCCGGTTAGATAGCCCGCCAACACCATTCCGAGAGCAACTATGGCGTGAATCGGTGCGCCTAGCGGCAGGCCGCTGACAAAGGCGGTAGCAACGTGCCCAAGACCGGCGACCACGGCACCACTTAGCGGAGAAACAGCTAAAGCCGCGTAATAGCCAGGTACTGCGTCAAAGGCTAGGGAACCTACTATGCTTGGAATTCTTACAAACGAACCGAGAACGGAGAGTGCAACGAGTACGGCCACGCGTGTGAGTTGCTTGATTTTCATCCCGGAAGTCTCCTCTCAATCAAAAAATCCTTAACCACACTCGGTTAAGGTAAGGTGAAAGCTTAGGCTGCCCACAGCTTCGACCCTGTCCCTTCGGCCGAAGGACGGTGTCACAATCTGCGAGGCAGGTTTCCTGGCTCCGGGAATCACGCGCTTAGCTCCTTCCCATTCGCATGGCGAACAGTGGCTTAGGCCAAACACTACCCGTTACAGTGGCGGGACCGCTCAGGACTTAACCTGATTCCCTTTTAACCCCCAATGCACTCGGGGGCACCCCACAGCGATATTAAACTACAGCAGGAGTATAGCGCAGCAATGCAGAAAAGTAAACCAACAACGCGCAGTAGCCCCGTGTACCGTCCACTAAATCGGAGGTGTCCGCGTGAAAATTCTCATTAACCCCGTGATTTCCCCCGATCAGTTGTGGGACTTCTACGCCCGCAACAACATCTGTGAAGCTGGCTACGGCAAGGAGACTGCCGGTAAGGTGCTTGAGCACAGCAGTGTTGTAGTTGCTGCATTTGCAGGGGAGCAACTCGTGGGTATTGCCCGGGCAATGTTTGACGGCTTGTCTGCTGACATTGGGGAGTTTTGCCTAGAAAACACGCTTCAGGGGGAGGGGCTGGTTTACCAGAACGGCTCCCTTATGGAGAAGGACCTTCAGGGCGTGGGCAAGGCCATGGGTGAGGTGCTGCTGGCGGAGCTGATGCGTATGGGAGCAACGTTTATTAGCTGCTACTTGGTTGGAAACTGCGAGGAACGGTTCTACGAGAGCCTCGGGTTCCGCGAGAATACGGGTCATAAGGTCTATGTAATAGATAAGCGCCCTTACATAACCTAGTGAACCAAAGGGGGGCGATTAAGAGGCCATTATGGACACTGAAAGAATTATGGCTTGGGGCCTTGAAAAAATGAAGTTTACGGACGAGAGTCCGCTTGAGACCGGGTATAGGTACTACCATGGGCTAAGAACGGCACGCATCGCCATATCCTTAGCTGACGGTTTGAACCTAGCTATAGACCGCGATGTATTGTTTGCGGGAGGCTTTCTGCATGATGTAGGCAAGGCAGGCTATAGGGGGCCGGATCACGGCGCGCGGGGCGAGGCGATGATTCGCAGTGAGATCCCAAGCTTGTTCGCAGATACCGAGCTTGACGCGGTGTGTAGTATTGTCAGGAATCACTACCATCGGCCGAACAGCCGGCATTATTGCGGCAAGGAGAAACCGTCCTTCCCCGCTCCGGTCTTACTCGTTCAGGATGCGGACACTTTGGATCACTTTGGTGGCAATGCGCTCTGGCTGGCGTTTCGCTGGGCGGTGGCGCATGGCCGCACTCAAAGCGATGCGTTGGAGTTTCACCGCGAACAGGACGCGACTTGGCGGCGCGAGGCCCTCGAGGGGCTGAACTTTTCTCTTAGCCGCCGCGAACTCGAAGCGCGTATTGCTCGTATCGACGCCTTCTTTGCGCTGTGGGAGAAGGAGGAGCAGGGAAAGTTATCAACGCCAATCACTTGCCAACGTACTCGTAGAGGAAGATATTTGTGTCGTGGTCGTCCCACTCCCCAAAACCTTTGTTAACAAGGGAGTCGCGTAAAGCAGTGTTTTTGGGACACATGGCAATGATCTCTTCTACCATGAGGCTCTCGGCTCGTGCAATGGCCGCGTCGATAAGCGCGGAATAATGCTCTTCGCCCTGAATGTAGCTAAGGAAGAGCGCTGAAACCTTGGAATGCCTAGTGCTGGCAATAGCCATGCCTTGTATGCGACCATCAATGCACAGTCCGTATACAGCCCCCTCGCTGACAAGACACTTTAGTAGGCGAGGAGTAATTTTCTCGAACGTAAAGTCAAAGGAAGCGTATCCATAAAATTCGCCTAGTGCCTCTCCGCTGAGAGCTGCTTCTACTAAGCTAGGGTCGCTCAAAGTTTGGTAGCATGCGGGAGTGGCCTCGCACGGGTTGATGGGACGAAACAAGGCCTTATATTCTGCCACTCGCTTAAAGCCATGGCTTTCAATGATGCCGATGCTTTCGTGATTGCCAATGTAGGTGCTGAGCCTAATATTTTCAATGTGGCGGTTGAGGCATCTCTCGATACAATAGCGGGTAAGCTGTTTTCCTAAGCCTAACCCGCGCTTGCTCGGGTCTACCCGCAGGCCCTCAAGCCAAGCATCGTTATCGCCATGCATGCTCACCTTAGCAAACCCTGCTATAGCCGAATCGTAAGTGACGCAAACAAAAAACCCGTCAATATCTGCTACCCACTTATCGTAGACAGTGCTAACATAGTCATGGCCATCCCAGATTTTCTTCGATATTGCTATAATCTCGGCTTTGTCCTCTGGTCCGGCGTGCTTAAAACCTATCATCAATATCGCTCCCTTATAATTGGTCGCGCCAGCTAACGCCTCAATACCGTTTACAGGGGCCAGTCAAGACCTCGGGGTCAAAGCCTGGCAGCGGGCCTCTATAAGGCGGGCCGTGACGCTTACGGTGAGACTTACCTCTGTATACGAAAGCGCTTACAGGGCAGAAGTTATAGCAGCGCATGCAGTTTATGCAGTGCCCTTGGGTTACTATTGTACCATTCTCAAAAACTAGGTTATCTGCGGGGCAAAGTCTAGTGCACAGCCCACAGCTCGTACAGACGGTCTTGTTTACTGCCATATCATTACGCCTGCCCTCTAAGAACCTGCGATAGGGGGCTCGCTGCAGGAGTCCGCTGAGTTCGGATAGTATGTTAAATCCGCGGGTTAAGGGCTTCTCTTGAACAATGTGCTCAGATAGCCTCTGGAGTCGGCGCTTAGAAAAGGCTAGGTATTTTGTCTTTTTACTGTGGTCGTCAGTGTGGATGGCAATGGGCAAGAGCTGTACCGAAATGTTGTTAGGCATATGCAGGTGCTCTCCCCATTTTACAGCAAACCTCTTTTCCTTTAACATAGCGGCTCCTATGCGTGCGCCATCACCTGACCACAGCCATTGCGTGCAAAAAACCATGGCGCACTTGCCCGTTGCAGGCTCGAGCTCTTCAATGAACTTTTTCATGGGAATGGGCAAATCAGAGCCATAGATGGGGTAGCCAAATCCCACTAATGTGGAGGTCCTTACAAGATCATTGGCAATGGCTGCAGGTAGCTTCTCTATCGAATGGGCGGTGGTTGCTAGACCGCGGTCACCGAGTTGTCTGCTAAGCTCGGCAGCCGCCCACCACGTGTTGCCGGTTCCCGAGAAGTAGAAAATGCTTGCTGTTTTCACTGCGTTCCCCCCTACATGTGAATTATACCATGGGCATAGGCCAGACGTGGTAAGACGGAGTTCTACACCCCGGCTCCTTCTGCGGCTGTGTACCACGCCTTACGGGACGACTAGGCGGTAGTATGGATAAGGATGCGTTATTTCCACGAGGAACCGTCCCTTTTGTTTCACTTTTGTTTCATTTCCACGAAGAACCGTCCCTTTTGTTTCTTTTGTTTCTTATAGAGGAGGGAGCATGTGAATCGAGTCCGAAGAGTCTGGGTCTATGTTCTGGCATGTACGGCTCTAGTTGTCTTAGGCGGATTGCTGGCACCTTTACATCCCAATGTGATGCCTATTCAAGGATTTATCGCAGCATTCCCTAATGACAGAGTAACTATTGTTATCCCGTACCGCTTTCCTTGGTGGAACTTTCTTGGAAGAACTCCGAGGATTGCAGAGATAGACTTGGCTTCGAGCGCCTCTGTGATTTCCTATAGTGTCGACAGGAGCACGCTGTTTTCTGGAACCATTAATATCCTTATCAGACCGGACGATGCGCAGGATAGCCACCAGCTCAAGGAGGCCAAGTTTCGTTATGCCCAAACATGGCATTCCGTGCATATTGGCGATGTCAACATCGAAATCATTGAGGATACAGGCGACAGAAGCCTGTTGTTGTCAGAAGGTGCGATAATCAGACATAGCCGCTTCGAGGAGCCGTATGAAATGGCTGTAGTTAATGTCTCTCAAGAGAGCGTATCAGTGCTTGATGTTGGGGGACGTGGGATCACGTATTTGGGCGAAGGAGTTGTATTAGAGCCCGGGACGACAGCAGTCTTGGCTGTGAATATCGATCCGAATTATAAAATGGCGCGGCCCTGGATTCTGTACAGGACATCTGTCGGTGAACACATGATGCCCGGTGCAGCATGCTATCGGATTGTGGCGGGAACGGACTAGCGCTTGACTTTTCTGCAAAGTCGGCTTATGCTTAAGCAAAGCTGTGAAGGGAAAGCGAGCTTGAGCAAGGCAGTAGAGAGGGAGACCGTGGCTGAAAGTCTCCTGCCCGCTACTTAAGTGCGCCGTCGCCCCGGAGCTCTTGGCATGAAGGCTAGTAGTGCTAAGCGGGTGGCCCGTTAAAGCTTTGAGCCGCGCAAGCGGGAACTAAGGTGGTACCGCGGGACGTCCCGCCCTTTATGGGCGCGGGCGTCTAATTTTTTTAAGGAGTGAGATTAATGCATGCGGACATCCCAAAAATCTATGACCCCAAGCAAGTAGAGACTAAGTGGTCGCAGTACTGGAATGAGCAAGCTTTCTTTACCCCTAGCAAGGAGGCTAAGGGGGAGCCCTTTACCATCGTTATTCCGCCGCCGAACGTGACAGACCGCCTGCACATCGGCCATGCCCTGAACAACACCTTGCAGGATGCCATTATCCGCATGAAGCGTATGCAGGGCTTTGACGCGCTCTGGCTACCCGGCACCGACCATGCCGGAATTGCCACACAGAACGTAGTCGAGCGCAGATTGATGCGCGAGGGTAAGTCACGCCACGACCTTGGCCGCGAAGCGTTTGTAACCGAGGTCTGGAAGTGGAAGGAACAGTACGGTAAGGAGATAACCGACCAGCTCAAGACGCTCGGCGCCTCGTGTGACTGGACGCGGGAGCGCTTTACCATGGACGAGGGCTGCAGCCGCGCCGTGCGCGAGACGTTTGTTAAGCTTTACCAACGCGGGCTGATTTACCGCGGCAGTTACATCGTTAACTGGTGCCCGCACTGCCGTACGGCTATTTCTGACGACGAAGTGGAGCACGCCGAGCGTCAGGGTAAGCTTTACTTGGTGCGCTATCCGTTAGTTAACGGGGGGCACATCACGGTGGCCACCACGCGCCCCGAGACCATCCTCGGCGATACCGCCATAGCGGTAAACCCAAGCGACGCGCGCTACCAAGACCTAATCGGACAGGAAGCCATACTCCCGGTGCTAGGACGTCGCATTCCCATAATTGCGGACGACTATGTCGATGCCGAGTTTGGCACCGGTGCGGTAAAAGTGACGCCTTCCCATGACCCCAATGACTTTGAAATCGCGGAGCGTCACGGCTTGCCGCATGTAAAGGTACTTAACCTTGATGGTACGATGAACGCCGAGGCCGGGCCCTACGCCGGGCTTGACCGCTACGAGTGCCGCAAACAGCTGCTACAGGAGCTTGCCGCAGGGGGGCTCTTGGTTGAAACGCGCGAGCATCAGATGCAGGTGGGCGAATGCTACCGCTGCGACACGACGATTGAGCCTTTGGTGTCCCGCCAGTGGTTTGTGCGCATGAAGCCGCTCGCCGAGCCGGCCCTAGCCGCGGTGCGCGAAGGCACCGTGCAGTTTGTGCCCGAGCGCTTCGCTAAGGTTTATCTGCATTGGGTGGAGAACGTAAAGGACTGGTGTATCTCGCGCCAAATCTGGTGGGGGCATACGCTTCCGGTATGGTACTGCGATTGTGGCGAAACAATCGTGGCCACCGACACCCCGGCTGCCTGCCCTAACTGCCACGGGCATACGCTCACGCAAGAGACAGATGTGCTGGATACATGGTTTAGCTCCGCCCTCTGGCCGTTTGAAACGCTTGGTTGGCCGGACGAACAGGCGAGCGACCTGCAGCGCTTCTTCCCGACGCAGGTGCTTGTCACCGGCTACGACATAATTTATTTCTGGGTAGCCCGCATGGTATTTATGTCCTACGAGTTGACGGGTAAACCTCCCTTTAGCCATGTGCTAATCCACGGCCTAGTTCGTGACGCAGAGGGCAGGAAAATGAGCAAATCTCTCGGCAACGGCATCGACCCCATGGCGGTAGTCGAATCGTTCGGCGCGGATACCCTGCGCTTTACGCTGCTCTCCGGCAATACCCCGGGGAATGATATGCGCTTCTACCAGGAGAAGTTAGAGGCAAACCGGGCGTTCTGCAACAAAATATGGAATGCCGCCCGCTTTGTCTTGCTTAACCTAGGGGAGAGCGACCTTGCCGCTAACGAGCTTCCGGACGACGGCCTACTAACGCTAGCCGATAAGTACATCCTCGCGCAACTCAACGCTACGACCGAGAATGTAACGCGCCTAATGGAGCAGTTTGAGTTTGGCGAGGCTGCCAGGCACCTCTACGACTTCCTCTGGAGTGAGTACTGCGACTGGTACATTGAAATGGCCAAGCCGGAGCTACAAGCCGGGGGCGAGCGCAAACAGACGACACTCCGCGTGCTTTGCTACACGCTCTCGCGCACACTAGAGATGCTCCATCCCTTTATGCCCTTTATTACCGAGGAGATCTGGCAGGCCCTGCCACACCGCGGCACATCAATTACGGTCGCAGCTTGGCCTAAGCACGCGGGCAAGGCAGATGATGACGCGCAAAAACAGATGGCAGCCCTAATGGAAGCCATTCGCACTATCCGTAACCTCAGGGCCGAGATGGGTGTACCGCCTTCACGTCGCCTAGAAGTGACCGTTGTTCCGGCTACCGCCGAGTGGGACTCAGTGTATAGGGCAGGCTCGCCCTACATTTTGGCTTTGGCGGGGGGCAAAGAAGTGAGCTTCGCGGAAACTAACCCCTTTGCCAAGGGAGAAGCCGTAAGCCTAGTCGTTACCGGCGCACAGATTCACCTGGCCCTAGCTCAACTTGTCGACGTACAGGCGGAGATTAAGCGCTTACAGACCGAACAGAGTGCGGTGCTTGCCGAGATTGACCGCGCGCGCGGAAAGTTGCAGAACGAGGGCTTTAGGGCTAAAGCTCCGGCCGCATTAATCGCTGCCGAAGAAGCCAAGCTTCTGGCCCACGAAACAAAACTTGCCCAACTCGAAAAGAGGTTAGCCGAGCTGCAATGAATTACCAGCAGGCAGTAGACTACATCCATGGGCTCGGAAGATTTGGGAGCGTCTTAGGGCTCGACCGCATGCAGACTGCGCTCGCCTATTTGGGGAACCCCGAGCGGCAACTCAAAGTGGTACATGTCGCGGGGACTAACGGCAAAGGCTCAACGTCAAGCATTATCGCGAGTATCCTAAGGAGCGCGGGCTTGCGGACAGGGCTTTACACGTCGCCTTACCTTGATTCGTTTACCAATCGCTTTGGCCTCGACGGAGACGATATTACCCCCGCAGGGTTAGTCGAGATGGTAGAACGGCTGCGGCCTGTCGCCGAGCATGTGGGATTGACGCAGTTTGAGTTTATCACCGCGCTCGCGCTCGTCTATTATGCGCAGCAGAAAACAGACGCCTTGGTCCTTGAAGTAGGACTTGGAGGGCGTTTTGACGCCACTAACGTAGTGACGCCCGCACTTAGCGTAATCACGAACATTGGCTTTGACCATATGGATGTGCTCGGCGACACGCTAGGCAAAATTGCCTTTGAGAAGGCAGGTATTATCAAACCGAGTGTGCCCGTGACAACTGCGGTGCTAGACAGTGAACCCTACGCCGTCATTGCCGAGGTAGCAGCGCAGAACAACGCACCCCTGCGCCTACTGGGGCGGGACTACAGCTTTGTTGCGCAAACGGCCTCGCTCGCCGGGCAGACGTTCGACTACCGGGGTCTTGAGGCCATCGAGAAGCTCTCAATATCACTGCTTGGTCCGCACCAGCTGCAAAATGCCGCTCTCGCCGTGGACGCCGCCTTGATGCTTAGGCAGCAAGGTTGGCCGATTGGCATCGAGCACGTCAGGCGGGGCGTCGCGGCGGCGCGCTGGCCGGGGCGGTTTGAGGTTATGCAGCATAGCCGCGCACGAGTCATTATGGATGGCGCGCATAACATGCATGGAATTAGCGCCCTTGTCGCCACGCTTCGCCAATACCTGCCGGGGCAAAAAGTTTTACTGGTAAGTGGGATTATGAAAGACAAAGAGCCGCAGGCAATGTTAGCGGCTCTCTCTCCCTACGTTAAATGCCTCTACGCCTGCGCGCCCGCGCTGCCGCGCGCTACTCCCGCAGGCGAGCTTTGCCTGCTGGCCGAAGCTCTAGGCCTACCCGCCGCAGCCTACACCTCGGTGGCCGATGCCCTAAGTGCCGCTATCGACGCTGCCCGAGAAAGCGGCGAAACCGTGCTTGTAGCAGGGTCCTTGTACACTGTGTCGGAGGCGAGGAGAGCTTTGAGCGGTGGGGCAATCGTGAATCATGAATCGTGAATCGTGAACAGGGGGCTTCAGCACGCAGCACGCAGCGCTCAGCTTGAAGGGTTGAAAGGTGGAAAGGTTAAATAGAGCCGGATACCACCGCGACACGCTCTACTGGGCACTGTGCACTGTGCACTGGGCACTCCCCTCTACCAAGAGCCAGGAGCCAGGAGCCAGCAACCCCCCCGTCATCCACCAAGTGCCAAGTGCCAAGTGCCAAGTGCAAAGTGCAAAGTGCAAAGTGCACACTCAACACACAAGAATTGTTGTATAATGAAAAGCAGGACTAGTTCCGCAAAAGGCAGCGGGGAGGACGGCACATGGTCGAACAGGCGGTGCTTGAGGTTGCATACCAAGTAGTTGGCGGTGACTTCAGCCAAGCTGGAGATGGAGCCTCGCGACTGAAGCGAGTTCTGCAGCAAATCGGATTAGCTCCCGCTTTATCAAGGAGAATAGCCGTCGCGGCTTACGAAGCCGAGCTTAATATTGTTATTCACGCCTACAGCGGCGTGCTTAAGGCCAAGGTGAGCCCCATCAAAGTAGAAGTGTGGGCCGAAGACCAAGGACCTGGCATTCCTGATGTAGAATTAGCTATGCAGGAAGGCTACTCAACCGCGCCGGACCACGTGCGAGCGCTTGGCTTTGGCGCGGGCATGGGCTTGCCAAACATGCGGCGCAACGCCGACGAGCTGGATATTAAGACAGTGTTAGGCGAGGGCACCGTTGTTTATATGTGCTTTGCCAATCGCGCCTAAGTGATTGAGGTAGCATATGACATACTTTCATTCCGTTAAGTTGCACGAAGACAGGTGCAAAGGCTGCACAAACTGCATTAAACGCTGTCCCACCGAAGCCATCCGCGTGCGACAGGGCAAGGCCGTAATCGATGACGCGCGGTGCGTAGATTGTGGCGAGTGCATCAGAGCCTGTCCGAATCGCGCTAAATCCGTAATCACCGACAGTCGGGCACTGCTTGACAGCAAGAAGTACAACGCCTGCCTAGTGGCCCCTTCATTCTTTGGCCAGTTTCGCAGTGAAGTGTCCTTAGGCAAAATTCTCTCCGGCATTAAGTCGCTTGGGTTTTCACATGTGCTCGAAGTCTCGCGCGCGGCAGACGTTGTAGCATCTGCCGTGGCCAAGCACTTACAGAGAGGAAACGCCCGCTATCCGGCACTTAGCACCAGTTGTCCTGCCGTGGTGCGCTTAGTACAAGTGCGCTTTCCAGACTTAATCGACCATTTCGTCCCCTTCGACGCACCGATGGAGGTAGCCGCCTATGCCGCGCGGCAGGAGATACAGAGCGCAACAGGGTGCACTGACGAGGAGGTAGGCGTCTTCTTCACTACTCCTTGTCCGGCTAAGGTCACGGCAGTGCATCAGCCCGTCGGGCAAGGTCACTCCCAGCTGACAGGCGCCTTCTCCATGGCTGATATATACGCCGATGTATTTAAGTCCCTGCCCAAAGTAACGCGTGAGGAGCCCGTGTACGGTTCTGCCCGCGGGTTAGCGTGGGCAGTGAGTGGCGGGGAGGGCATAGCTATCGCCAAGGACGAGTATCTAGCGGTAGACGGCCTGCAGCATGTCATTTCGCTGCTTGAGGAAGTGGAGCTTGGCAGACTGCGGTCCGTAAAATACATCGAGGGGCAGGCTTGCATCGGCGGCTGTGTAGGCGGGGTACTGGTAGTAGAGAATCCCTTTATCGCCCGCGTGCGCATTGCGAGAATGGCGCAGCGCCTCGAAGGCGCATCCTTACCACAACTTGACCTACCGCCCTCTGCGCTCGCTCTGCGGCAGACGCTTCTCCCGCGGCCCTTCCTGCAGCTTGACGGGAACATCGAAGTCGCACTGCAGAAACTAAACGACTTGGAAGCGTTAGTCGAGCAGCTGCCCATGTTAGACTGTGGGGCGTGCGGGGCACCGCATTGTCGAGCGCTAGCCGAAGATATAGTAAGGGGTAGTGCTAGCCAGAGTGACTGCGTTTTTGTCCTGCGCAAGCAGGTGAGTGCTTTGGCGGGCGAGCTGATGGACTTAGCAGGAAAACTACCGCCAGCCATGGGGCGCGGGTAGTAACCGATTTGCACTAAAGAGGAGACTGACTGACGATGAATCTCAAGGCACTGGTAGAAGCACTCGACTTGCGCGTAGTATGCGGTGAGGAGCACCTCGAGCGGCATGTATCCGGCGGGTACGTTTCCGATATGCTAAGTGATGTTTTAGCACACGGCGCCCTTGATTGCGTATGGGTGACGCGCCAGTCGCATCGCAACGTTATCGCCGTGGCCTCTCTGCTCGGACTTGCGGCGGTTGTCCTCGTTAACTGCAAAGAGCCGTCGCCGGAGCTAGTCAGTAAAGCTCAAGCGGAGAGTGTCGTGGTACTATTTAGCGAGGTGCCAGCGTTTGAGCTTGTCGGCAAAATGTATGCCCTAGGGATTAAGGGGTGTCACCGTGCCTAAGGTGCGCTGTGACCTGCATATTCACAGCGCCTTATCCCCGTGTGCGTCGCCGGAGATGACGCCAAGAAACATCGTCAATATGGCCCTGTTGGTCGGCGCACAGGTCATTGCCGTGACCGACCACAATACGGCGCGCAATGCCCGCGCCGTAACCGAGGCAGCGGGGGATCGGCTGATAGTAGTCCCGGGGCTTGAAGTTTGGTCGCGAGAAGACGTGCATATCCTGTGCTTGTTTCCAAACCTCGCTGTCGCCGAGAGTTTCGACTGCTACGTATTTGACGCTTTGCCTAGCAGGCGATGCGACGCCGAAGTGTTTGGCCAGCAATACTTGTTCGATGCCGAGAGCAAAATCATTGGCTGGGAAGACAAACTGCTTCTGTCGCCGACCTCGCTCTCTGTAGATGACATTTGCTGGGAGGCAGCGCGGCTCGGCGGGGTAGTGATACCTGCACATGTAGATAAGAGCTACGGCATGGCTGTGCAGCTAGGATTTGTACCTGAACACCTAGGAGTGCGCGTAGTAGAGGTGTCTAAGCGCGGCAAGCAGCCCGCATCGACGCGCAGCTATCCTTATGTCGTCAACTCCGACGCACACAACCTCTCAACGCTCGCCGGGAGTACCCCTTGGGAACTCGATATTGCACTATCATCGCCGTTAGGCGTTATAATGGCGCTCTCAAAGTACTAATTTATGGCGCTGCTAGTGAAAATCATCACCAGACAAGTTAAGGAGGTATCTAGATGTCAGTCTGCAAATGTGGCTCTAACGTCGAACACGACCCGCGTTGGGAAATCCTAGAGGATATACTCAACGCACATCGCGGCAATGCCGGCGCGCTGATTCAAGTGCTGCACGCCGCGCAAGATGTATTTGGCTATGTCTCAGAGGAAGTGCAGGAGAAGGTGGCAGAGGCTCTTAACGTACCGCTAAGTGAGGTGTACGGAGTAACGACGTTTTACTCTCTCTTCTCGCTCAAGCCGCGCGGTAAGTATAAAATTGGGGTGTGTCTGGGCACGGCATGTTATGTGCGCGGCGCCGCGCAAGTGCTTGCCGAGCTAGAGAAAGAGCTAAGCATCAAGGTAAACGACACTACTCCCGACGGCAAGTTCACTCTCGAGGTTACGCGCTGCATCGGCGCCTGCGGCCTTGCGCCGGTAATTACAATTAATGAGGATGTGTACGGGCGTCTGCAGGTAGAGAAAGTAAAAGAGGTCCTCACTAAATACTAAGATGGAAGAGATAGCGCTACACATCCTTGACTTAGTACAGAACTGCGTAGAAGCAGGTGCATCGGAGGTTGGCATTGCCATCACCGAATGCAGGCAGGAGAATCGCCTGACCGTAAAGATAAGCGATAACGGCAGAGGTATGGACCAAGCGACGTTAACGGCTGTGACTGACCCGTTCTTCACTACGCGCACTACGCGCAAAGTGGGACTGGGCATTCCTCTGCTCAAGGCGGCCGCCGAGCAGTGTAACGGTTCCTTCTCCATCACCTCGTCCCCAGGAAAGGGCACGGAAGTTGTCGCGATTTTTGCCCTAGACCATATCGATAGGGCGCCCTTAGGTAGCATGGCCGACACGCTAGCAGCCGTGTTTGCGGTGCACCATGTCGACGTGGTCTATCGGCACGAGGTAGATGGGGAAGTATTTTTGCTTGACAGTAGAGAGATTAGACAATTGTGTGGCGACGAGATTAAGAACCCGCGCATCATTGCGTGGCTCAGGGATTACATTGCGGAACATGAGAAGCAAGTGGGGGGAGAGCAGTGAAGACGGTTGCCGATTTGCGCAAGCTGCGTGAAGAAGTTCGCCAAATGACTAAGCTCCGCGAGGGAGAGCCCGAAGTGCGGATAAACGTAACCATGGGTACTTGTGGCATTGCCGCAGGAGCGCGCGAGACGCTTAATGCATTTATGCAGGAGATTGCCGCGCGCGGCCTAGTGGGTGTTTCTGTGACGCCGGTGGGCTGCATGGGGCTATGCGACCGCGAACCTATCGTGGAGGTTAACGCCAACGGGGTTCGCACGCTGTATGCGCGCGTCAATGCCGAGAAAGCACGTCGTATCGTGCGCGAGCACGTGCAGGGTGGCCGGGTCATAGAAGACTGGGTTACGCGCAACTAGGAGGGGTTATCTTGAATCTGTTTAGATCACATGTGCTTGTGTGCGCTGGGGCCGGTTGCGTGTCCTCCGGGTGTTTGGTGACGGAGGAGGCGCTCGTAGACGAAATCGCTAAGCTAGGACTTGACCGAGAAATCAAGGTAATCGAGACGGGATGTATCGGCACCTGCGATTTGGGCCCGGTTCTGGTCGTTTACCCAGAAGGAATTTTTTATCGTAATGTGACCGCTGCAGACGCCAGGGAAATCGCGAACGAGCATTTACTCAAAGGTCGCCCGGTACAGCGCCTTTTGTACCGCGATCCCTTAACCAGCCAAATAGTTCAGACTTACGGCGAGATGGAGTTTTTCAATCGTCAGCTGCGTATCGCGCTGCGTAATACCGGCGTCATCAACCCGGAAGTAATCGAGGAGTACATTGCCCGCGACGGCTATGAAGCTCTAGCGCGCGTGCTGACGACCATGACCGGCGAAGAGGTCATTGCGACGATTAAGGCTTCCGGCTTACGCGGTCGGGGCGGCGCGGGCTTTCCCACGGGTCTTAAGTGGCAGTTCACGGCGCAGGCTCCCTCCGAAGTTAAGTACGTGGTCTGTAATGCCGACGAGGGCGACCCCGGTGCCTTTATGGACCGCAGCATCTTAGAGGGCGACCCACATGCCGTGATTGAAGCTATGGCCATTGCGGGCTTTGCCGTGGGCGCTAACCAAGGGTACGTCTACGTGCGCGCCGAGTACCCTCTAGCGGTAAAGCGGCTACAGCACGCTATCGAACAGGCGCGTGAGTATGGCTTCATTGGGGATAATATCTTTGGTACAGGCTTTAGGTTTGACCTAGAGATACGCGTCGGCGCCGGAGCCTTTGTCTGCGGTGAAGAAACTGCGCTCATCGCTTCCATCGAAGGAAGGCGCGGTGAGCCGCGGCCCCGTCCGCCCTACCCAGCCGCCAAGGGGTTGTGGGGCAAGCCTACTCTCATTAACAACGTCGAAACCTTTGCCAACATCTGTCCCATCATTTTGCACGGCGCGGCCTGGTACGCGCGCATCGGCACCGAAAAAAGCAAAGGCACAAAGGTCTTCGCTGTGGCCGGCAACATCAACAATACCGGCTTAGTGGAAGTTCCCATGGGCATTACGCTCAGGCAGTTAGTGTTCGATGTGTGCGGCGGCATTCCCGGCGGCAAGGAGTTTAAGGCGGCACAGACGGGCGGTCCTTCGGGCGGCTGCCTGACGAAGGAACACCTAGAGATTCCTATGGAATACGAGACGCTCCTGCAGGCCGGCAGTATGATGGGTTCAGGCGGTCTGATTGTCATGGATGAGAACGCCTGCATGGTGGATATGGCGCGCTTCTTCTTAGATTTTACGCGCGATGAATCCTGTGGTAAATGCACGCCGTGTCGTATCGGCACTAAGCGCATGCTAGAGATACTAGACCGCATCACGGCAGGGGAAGGGCGCGAAAGCGATATTCCCGCACTGCTAGCTCTAGCCGAAAACATCAAGTCGACCTCGCTGTGCGGGCTCGGGCAGTCTGCACCGAATCCGGTGCTCTCCATGCTTAAGCAGTTCCGCGCCGAGTACGAGGCGCATATCTACGATAAGCGCTGCCCGGCAGGAGCATGTCAAGCGTTGCTAAACTTTAATATTATCCCGGACAAGTGTCGCGGTTGCGGTCTCTGCGCAAGAGTTTGCCCGACTGCCGCGATTAAGGGTAAGCCTAAAGAGCTATATCGCATCGAACGCCAGAAGTGTGTCAAGTGTAGCGCCTGTCTAGAAAAGTGTCCGTTTGGCGCAGTAGTGCGGGCTTAACGTGGAGGTGCAAGCATGCAGGAAATGATTAAAGTAACCATAGACGGCCGCGTGGTTGAGGTTGCGGAGGGCAGCACTGTACTGCAGGCCGCTCGCGCAGCCGGCGTAGACATTCCCACACTCTGCTACATGGAAGGCATTAATGAAATTGGCGCGTGCCGCGTCTGTTTGGTGGAACTCGAAGGAGGGCGCGGATTGCAGGCTGCCTGCGTCCTGCCGGCTACAACGGGCATGTCTGTGCGCACAAACACTCCCGCGGTACGCAAGGCGCGCAAGATGAATGTAGAGCTCTTGCTCTCTAACCATCCCACCACCTGCCTTACCTGTGCCCGCAATACCAACTGCGAATTGCAGAAGTTATCACACGACCTCGGCGTGACAGCGGTACCGTGGGTCGGCGAGAAGTCTGACTGGCCGCTTGACCTGTCGAACCCCGCCCTCTTTCGCGACCCCAACAAGTGTATCCTATGTCGGCGCTGCATGGCAGTTTGCCACGCCGTGCAAGGTGTAGGCGTTCTTTCCACAGTGGCCAGAGGCTTTGAGACAGTGGTCAGCCCGGATGCGAACAGGCCGCTCGGACAGGCTGCCTGCGTCTTCTGCGGGCAGTGTTCCGCAGTTTGTCCGACCGGCGCAATCACCGAAGTAGACGCTATCGAACCCGTGTTCAGTGCCATCGGCACGGGGAAACACACAGTCGTGCAGGTTGCCCCGGCTGTGCGCGTAGCGATTGGCGAGGAATTTGGCTTGCCCCGCGGCGCAGTTACCACGGGCCAAATGGTCACGGGCCTGCGCATGCTCGGCTTCTCGGCCGTCTTCGATACCGATTTCGCGGCCGACCTTACTATCTTGGAAGAGGCCAACGAGTTGATTCACAGAATAACGCACGGCGGCGTGCTGCCGCTCGTTACCTCGTGCAGCCCCGGGTGGGTTAAGTTTGCGGAGCATTATTTCCCCGAGTTCCTGCCGCATCTCTCTACCTGTAAGTCACCGCAGCAGATGATGGCCGCGCTAATTAAGAGCTATTACGCGGAGAAGGTAGTGAAACTACCGGCAGAAAAAATCTTCTCGGTCTCTGTTATGCCTTGTACGGCTAAGAAATACGAGGCGGCTCGCAGCGAAATGGGACACGACGGACAGCGGGATTTAGACGCAGTACTGACGACGCGCGAGCTAGCGCGTATGTTCCGTACGGCAGGTATAGATCTAGCCAGTCTCCCCACGTCGGAGTTTGATGCACCGCTCGGCTTGTCGACAGGTGCCGGGGTTATCTTCGGCGCGAGCGGCGGCGTAATGGAGGCAGCCTTGCGCACCGCTTACGAATGGATAGCTAAAGAACCGCTCGAGCAGCTTGACTTTGTACAAGTCCGCGGCATGCATGGCGTGCGGGAGGCTACAGTCGATATCCCACGGCTTGGCACGATTAGGGTAGCCGTCGTCAGCGGCCTCGCTAATGCCCGCGAGCTGCTCTCGCGCATTGAGTCAGGTGAGAGCTATCACTTTATCGAAATCATGGGCTGTCCTAGCGGGTGTCTCGGCGGCGGCGGTCAGCCTCGTACGCGGCGCGAAGACGCTATGGAAGCGAAGCAGGCTCGCCAAAGCAGTATCTACGCGATTGACAAGGGGCAGAAGCTGCGCAAGAGCCATGAGAATCCTGCGGTGCAACGTCTCTACGAAGTCTACCTCGGTGAAGTAGGCGGCGAAAAAGCGCATCACCTCTTGCATACTTCGTATACGGCGCGCGGTCGTTTCCCGTGGAGAAAGCAGTAGGATAATAGTAGAGACAAAATCTCTGGAGCGGTGTCGAAACCGCTCTTTTTTTCCGTCGATAAAGATGTCGCAAGTTATTGTTTTGTCAAGCTCAGTCGTGTAGACTGAAAAGAGTGTTACGCGTTTACTCTGCATTCTAGGAGTGACTGAGAGTGGCTAGATCTTATACTGGGGGAGTACATCCTCCCTGTCGGAAGGACAGGACGTGTTCCCTACCTATTGAACGCCTGCCTGCGCCTAAGACCGTGGTCATCCCTTTGCTGCAGCATATCGGAGCGACAAATGCTTCACTCGTGGCAGTAGGTGACAGAGTGCTGTTAGGGCAGAAAATTGGCGAGAGCGAGGCAGCAATTGCCTGTCCCGTGCATGCTTCGGTTTCCGGCCGCGTTACGGCCATAGAGAAGCGGGCGCACCCAAACGGGCGCGAGGTGCTGTCGGTAGTCATTGAGAATGATTATGCCGATGAAGTGCATCCGTCAATAGAGCCGAAGCGCTTAGAGGATTTGTCCCCGGCCGACTTAGTGACCTGGATTCGCGAAGCCGGGATTGTCGGCATGGGGGGCGGCGGCTTCCCTACGCATATTAAGCTCACCCCTCCGGCCGGAGTGACTTTAGACGCTGTGCTGCTTAACGGAGCCGAGTGCGAACCGTATCTCACTACAGACCACCGCATTATGGTGGAGTGGGCACAAGACGTGGTGCTCGGGTTAAAGTGCCTGATGAAAGCAACCGGCGTTGCGCGTGGCTTTATCGGGATTGAGCTTAACAAGCAAGACGCTATTGCCGAGCTCCGCGGGGCGATAGCGAACGACCCTAATATTAGCATTGTTCCCCTAGCGGTAAAGTACCCCCAAGGGGCCGAGCAGCAACTGATTGCCGCCTGCCTGGGGCGCCGGGTTCCTAAGGGCAAGCGTCCTGTCCATATCGGCGTGATCGTAAACAACGTGCATACGGCACAGGCCATAGCCGCGAGTCTGCGCACAGGGTGGCCTTCCATCGAACGCGTGGTAACGGTTGACGGAGCCTGCGTAGAGCGCCCGGGCAATGTCTTAGTGCGCATCGGCACTACTTTCGGCGACATATTGGCAGCGAGGGGCCTCGTGGGCGAGCCACACAAGCTGCTTTCCGGCGGCCCGATGATGGGTATGGCCATGTATACGCCAAACGTACCGGTATGCAAGTGCACCTCGGGCATTCTCGCGTTGTCCCGTGCCGAGTCTCCTGCTGCCGAGGCCATGACCTGCGTGCGCTGTGCTGCATGTATAGACGCCTGTCCGATGCTCATTTACCCAACCCTCATTGCGCAGTATGGTGAGCGCGGCCGTACGGAGGAAGCAGAGAAGTACGGCGCCTTAGAATGCCATGAGTGCGGGGCCTGCACCTATGTTTGCCCGTCGCGCATTCCTTTGGTACAGTGGATACGGCGTGCGAAGTCAGACATTTACGCAGAGCGCAACCGCGGTAGCTAGAGGAGGAAGCACACAAAATGGAGATTAAAAAGCTTCTGGTATCGTCCTCTCCTCATGTACACAGCCAAAACAGCGTGCGGCGGGCCATGCTTTGGGTGTTAGCTGCGTTAGCGCCGGCCTCTCTGTTCGCCGTCTACTACTATGGCGCTTACGTCCTGCTGCTCTTAGTTGCAGGAATTGCGTCTGCCGTTCTTTGCGAAGCGTTAATTCTTAAACTGCGGCATAAACCCATCTCGCCTGCTTTCGACGGCAGTGCCGCCGTGACAGGCCTGCTCTTGGCGCTTAACGTCCCCGCCGGCGCACCTTGGTGGTTGGTGGCCATTGGCGCGGTTTTAGCCATCGGCATTGGAAAACAGGTCTTTGGCGGCATCGGACACAACCCCTTTAACCCAGCCTTGGCGGCGCGTGCAATTCTCGTCGTTTCCTGGCCGGCACGCATGACTAGCTGGGTCGGGCCGGGGTTAGTTTCAGCCGCAACGCCGCTGGCTGCCTACCGCGCAGGGAATGCCGTGCCCTCCCATTTTGACTTGTTCCTTGGGTTTAGGCCCGGGAGTCTTGGCGAAATGTCGGTCTTTCTTCTGTTAGTTGGGGGTCTGCTGCTCATTAATCTCAAGATCATTGATTGGAAAATACCGGCCTCCTTCATAGGTACCGTGGCGCTCTTAACATGGATATTGCCGCGGGAAGGGCAAACCGCGTTCTTTGCCGGCGACCCAATCTTTCATGTGCTATCCGGCGGACTCATACTCGGCGCGTTTTTTATGGCCACGGACTGGACAACCTCACCTATTACTAAGCGGGGGCGCATTGTGATGGGTGTCGGTGCCGGCATTATAACGGCTATCATTAGGCTTTACGGCGGCTTGCCGGAGGGAGTAACTTTCGCTATCTTGATTATGAATGCCTGTACACCACTGATTGACCGTTACACACTCGGGAAGAGCTTTGGCTCTGTACGGGGGGCAGCGTAAAATGAACGACCTAAGAGTATTTTGGCGCGGTATTTTCGACGAGAACCCGACCTTTAGGCTACTCCTCGGCATGTGCCCTACGCTAGCCGTGTCCATTGCTGCCGGACAAGGACTAGGCATGGGGTTGGCGGCGACGGCGGTGCTCGTAGCTAGCAATATCCTTATTTCCCTCCTGCGGTCTGTTATACCCGACAAAATCCGTATCCCGTGTTTTATCGTTGTCATCGCCACATTTGTCACCATGGTCGACCTGATTATGGCGGCGTTTGTACCTGGGTTGCACGAGGTGCTAGGCATCTTTATCCCGCTTATTGTTGTTAACTGCATTATTCTGCAGCGCGCCGAGGCTTTCGCTTCTAAGAACGGCGTATGGCGGTCGACGCTCGACGGCCTAGGTATGGGGGTAGGGTTTACGCTCGCGCTGGTCTTGGTCTCAGCTATCAGAGAAATCCTCGGTTCCGGAACGCTTTTTGGGCTAGAGATTCTTGGGTTCTGGCAGTCGTTTGAGCCGATGGGGATTATGGTCTCTCCGCCGGGTGCCTTCATAGTGCTTGGCCTCTTAATCGGACTTATCAACTTTCTTAGCCTGCGTAAGGCGTAGGGGGTGGGAGCATGAATCAAATTGCCGTTATCTTCTTTAGTGCGATTCTCATCAACAACTTTGTCCTGATTCGCTTCCTAGGAATATGCCCCTTCTTGGGTATCTCGCAAAAGATAGAGACCGCACTGGGCATGAGCCTTGCCGTCGTCTTCGTAATGACCGTTGCTTCCTTAGCCACGTGGATAGTGCAGACCTATCTCTTGCTGCCCTATGACCTCGTGTACTTGCGGACGATTGTCTTTATTTTGGTCATCGCCGTGTTGGTGCAGTTTGTGGAGATGGTTATTCAAAAGAGCAGCCCGACGCTTTACCAAGCGTTAGGCGTCTATCTTCCTCTCATTACGACCAATTGCGCGGTGCTCGGTGTCACCATTCTTAACCTTAACGAGGCCTATAACCTCGTTGAAGCGCTAGTGCATGGGTTTGCGGCGGCGGTGGGGTTTGGGTTGGCCATCGTGGTGTTTGCCGGCATTAGGGAAAGACTAGAGCTCGCCGAGATTCCGGAGGCACTGCAGGGCTTTCCCATTGCTCTAATTATCGCGGGGCTGTTGTCGATTTCCTTCTTCGGATTTCAGGGCTTGCTATAGGGAGGCCGGGCCATGCAGATAGATCTACGTTCCGTTTTGCTCGCACTTGGTTCGTTAGGTGCGCTAGGGCTGCTTTTTGGCGCAGGTCTGGCCATAGCCGCCAAGAAGTTCGCCGTGCAGGCCGACCCGCTGTACACAGAGGTGTTGGCGGTGCTGCCCGGTGCTAACTGCGGCGCCTGCGGCTATCCGGGCTGTGCAGGGTACGCCGGAGCTGTTTCCAAGCGATTAGTCGCGATTGACAAGTGTCCTGTCGGCGGCAACGACTTGCTGAGTAACTTGGGGCGCCTAATGGGAATCGAAGCTAAGCTCACAGCCGACCGTCTCGTAGCTACACCCTACTGCGATGGCGGGTGTGCCGAGGCCCCTACGCGCTTTAACTACGAGGGCATACAGGATTGCGTGGCGGTCGTTGCTCTCTCCGGCGGAGATAAAGCCTGCCAGTATGGCTGTGTGGGCTACGGCACTTGTGTCAAGTTATGTAAGTTTGGCGCCATTACCATGGATGATAACCGTATCCCGGTAGTGAATACGGAGAAGTGCACCGCGTGTGGCTTGTGTGTGGCGGGATGTCCCAAAGACATTTTCAGCCTACGGCCAAGTGGGAAGCACGTGCATATTCGCTGTCGTTCGCACGACAAGGGGGCGGTAGTGCGCAAAGTCTGTTCCGTCGGGTGCATTGCCTGCTCACAGTGCGTGAAAGTATGCCCGGTAGATGCCATTACCATGAACAATTTCCTAGCGGAAATCGACTACGAGAAATGCATTAACTGCGGTCGTTGTGTAGAAAAGTGCCCAACTAAGACAATCCACTCCGGACTTTAGTCACCGAATTGGCCGGGCCGCGTGCTCGGCCCTCTCTCTAGGAGGATGAATGAAGAATATCGCTGTAGTGCTGGCCCTGGCTATACTTTTGGTAGCTGTCGCCTGGGTCGGACAAACTAGGGTTATAGTGCGGCGCGCAGAGCGAGAAGTGCTGCTTATGGATACCTTTGTGCGGCTCGTAGTGCACGGGCGCCAATCGCAGGCTGCTCTGGATGATATAATAGACGCCACGGTCAAGGAAATGGCACGCTTAGAGAGCGTTCTGTCGGCTCATGCGGCGGGGAGTGACGTGGACAAGCTTAACACCGCAGCCACCGCACCGCGCGTGGTTAGTGACGAGACTATCGCCGTGCTGGAGCGGGCTAAGCAAGTTTACGAACGCAGTCAGGGTGCCTTTGATGTAACCATCGGCGCACTGATGCGAGCGTGGGGGTTTGGCACTGACGCGCGTGCCGTGCCAACGCCTGCAGCCTTGGCAGAGGCTTTGCCCGGGGTAGGTTTTGAACACGTAGAGATGGACGTGTCGCAGCGCACCGTACGGCTAACTCACCCCAACACTCAGCTTGACCTTGGCGGCGTCGCCAAAGGCTATATTGTCGACCAAGCCATTCTGTTTCTGGCACAGCGCGGCATCACCAATGCTTTTGTCGAAGCCGGCGGAGACGTGCGCGTTCTAGGTGGCTTCCCGGGGCAGTTTATTTGGGAGAAGCCGCGTGCCGTGAGAATCGGCGTGCAGCATCCGACACAACCGGACGCGTTAATCGCCGTCGTTTCTACCTATGGCGGCGCTGTCCTGACCTCGGGCGATTACGAGCGCTACTTTATCCAAGACGGCGTACGTTACACGCATATCGTAGACCCGCGCACCGGGATGACAGTGCGCGGTATCGCTAGTGCAACGATTGTAGCCCCGGAGGCCGCGCTAGCCGATGCGATAGCTACGGCAGCCATGGTGCTAAATGTCGAGCAGGGAATAGCTCTGATTGAGTCTTTTCCCGGTGTAATGGGACTACTGGTAACAGAAGACGGCACCGTGGTGATGTCACAAGGCATGTCAGCCATAACTGAGCTTACGGGTAGGTAACCGACATGCAGGCAAACAGGATGGTGCGCTTGGCGTTACTTGTGGCAGGAGCTGCGGCGCTGCACGCGGTAGAAGGCGCGATGCCAAATCCCCTAATTGTCACGCTAGGACCAGGTGCCAAGCTGGGATTAGCGAACGTAGTAACGGTAGCAGTAGTTATGCGCTACGGCTTGCGCGACGCACTGGTAGTAGCGGTTTTGCGTGCGCTACTGGGCAGCCTGCTCGGTGGCACTTTTCTCACTTTGGGTTTCTTCCTGAGCCTAAGCGGTGCGGTAGTCAGCGCAGCCGGAATGGGGCTTGCTTATCTGATTTTTGGTAGTCGGCTCAGCGCGGTAGGACTTAGTCTGCTTGGAGCGCTTCTCCACAACCTCGCTCAGCTGACAGTCGCGTCGCTTTTGGCGCGTCATTTCGGTCTCTTTGTGCACCTGCCTTACCTGATGTTGATGGCGATTCCCACCGGGTATTTTGTAGGTGTAATAGGTGCACTGTTAGGTCGCTATCTTGCCCAAAGTAACATGCGAAAGGGTGGGCCGCGTGAAGTCTAAGCGCAATACTTGGATGCTCTTGGTGTTCCTCATCGTAGGTCTTTTCCTGGGTGGCCTCCTAGGCGAACTGGCTACTCCCGTACTGCCGTTCCTCGCCTTATCGAGTCCGACCTACGGTCTCTATCCGCCCCTCACCTTGACACTCGGCCCCCTGACGCTTGTCTTTGGGGTTACCCTGCAGGTGTCGGTCGCGATGGTCTTCGGACTGATGCTCGCCTACTTGGCCTACCGTGCCCTCTAACGCATGACCATCTTCTTGGCCTCCGCTTCACCTAGGCGGCTTCTACTGCTTAGGCAAATCGGCGTAGAGCCTGTTGTCGTGTCATCCTCGTTTGTCGAGGGCACAGAGTTGTCTGGCGACCCCGTAGCTTGCGCGCGTGAGTATGCCGAAATGAAGGCGTTAGGGGCCTTGCCACTGCCTAGCGCGGGCGTCTGCATCGCTGCCGATACGGTCGTGCACCTGCACGGCCGCTTGCTTGGCAAGCCCGAAACGCCGGAGCATGCCGCTTGGATGCTAGGGCTCCTTTCCGGGGAGTCTCACGAAGTAGTAACGGGCGTCGCCGTCCTCCGGAGCGCCGAGCGTTGCATAGTGCGCCACGCCACTACACGTGTAGACTTTAGAGCGCTTTCGCCTGCTGAGATTCGCAACTATGTGGCCACCGGCGAGCCTCTAGACAAAGCCGGGGGCTACGCCATACAAGGCGCGGCGGCAGTGTTTGTGCGCGGCATCGCCGGCTGCTACAGCAATGTTGTAGGGTTGCCGCTGTCGCTCCTCTACGAAATGCTACAGGAGCTCGGCGTTGACCTTATGGGAATGGGGGCGAGTAGGTGACGATTCGTGCGTTGCCGGAACGCGAAAGGCCGCGGGAGAGGCTGCTAAACCGCGGCGCGCATCACATGTCAAACGCCGAGCTGTTAGCTATCTTAATGGGTACGTCAGGTCAAAGAGGGGAAAGCGTACTCGAGCTTGCCGGCAAGGTGCTGGCAAAGGCGGGGGATATCAGCAGTCTCACACGGCTCACCAGTGATGAGCTCTGTGAAATAAAGGGTATCGGTCCCGCCAAAGCGGTGCAAATTTTGGCCATGGTCGAGCTGTCGCGGCGCTTATCTGTACAAGGCGCCCCGCCTCGCTCCATTCGTTCACCCGAGGATGTGCGAAGTCTCCTCTTGGAGCGGCTGCGCCATGAAGAGCGCGAGCATTTCTTTACCGTCTTGCTTAACACCAAGAATCACTGCCTCGGCATCGAGGAAGTCTCCGTCGGCAGCCTAAACTCCTCTATTGTGCACCCGCGAGAAGTCTTTCGCGCAGCCATCAAGCGTAGCGCCGCAGCTCTGATTATCGCCCACAATCACCCAAGCGGGGATTGCACGCCGTCGCGCGAGGACATGGAAGTGACGCGCCGCCTCACGGAAGCAGGTCGGTTGCTAGGCATCGACGTCTTGGACCACGTTATTTTTGGCGACGGGGTTATACTAAGTTTTAAGGAAAAGGGCCTCATGTAAAGGAGTCGAAGCGTTAAATGAACTTTCTTACTCGCTACTTTACCCGCGACATGGGCATTGACCTCGGCACGGCAAACACCTTGGTCTTTGTTAAGGGTAAGGGCATCGTGCTGCGGGAACCGTCCGTAGTAGCCATCCAGCGCGACAACCACGAAGTGCTGGAAGTCGGCGACGCAGCGAAGGCTATGATTGGCCGTACCCCCGGGCACATAATCGCCGTCCGCCCCTTGCGCGACGGAGTGATTGCCGACTTTGACGTAACACAAAAAATGCTTAAGGCCTTCATCAAACGCGCTTTGCCGGGCTCAAGTTTCCTGCGTCCGCGCGTGGTAGTGTGCGTGCCGGCGGGCGTGACTGAGGTTGAGAAGAGGGCGGTGAAAGACGCGGCGCTCTCGGCCGGAGCGCGTGAGGCCTACACGATTGAAGAGCCCATGGCCGCGGCTATCGGGGCGGGGCTGCCGGTGACGGAGCCGATTGGCAACATGATTGTCGATATCGGCGGCGGAACCACGGAAGTTGCTATTATCAGCCTCGGTGGCATTGTGACGCACAAGTCTATCCGCGTCGGCGGCGACGAAATGGACGAAGCCATTGTTGGTTATGTCAAGAAACATTATAATTTACTTATCGGTGAACGCACTGCCGAGGATGTCAAGATTGCCATCGGCTCAGCTTACGCTCTGCCGGAAGAAGAAATGGACGTGCGCGGCCGCGACCTAGTCAGCGGTCTCCCAAAGACGCTTAAACTGACAGGCACCGAAGTGCGCCAAGCCTTAGCGGAGCCCGTGCGAGCGATAGTGGAAGCGGTTAAAGCAACGCTCGAGCGCACTCCGCCGGAGTTAGCGGCCGATGTCTTTGACCGCGGCATCGTTCTGACCGGCGGCGGCTCATTGTTGCGAGGCTTAGACAAGCTAATCGCAGAAGAGACAAGCATGCCGACGGTCATAGCGGACGACCCTTTGACATCGGTTGTACAGGGTGCCGGGCGCACCTTCGAACACATCGATTTGCTGCGCAGGTTAGACGCGTCGCCTAGGCGAAGATAGAACAAGCGGAGGTGGTGGGGATGGGGTTTTTAGGTAGAAATCGCTCCTTTATCACCTTGTTGCTTGCTGTGTTCGTGCTCCTAGTGCTGCTTAGCTTCTCGGCGAGGGAAGTAGTTGGCGTGACCTGGGTAGAGCGCGCACTTCACCGCGTAGGTGCTCCTATCTCCCGCGCCATCGCCGCCGTTGTGTCATTTGGTCGCGAAACGGCGGAATCTGTGCGGGAGCTAGGTACGCTGCGACGTGACAATGAGCGGTTACGCCGCGAGCTAGCGGAGCTCGACTTTAAGTATCAAAACTTGGTGGAAGCAAAGCTCGAACTAGAGCGAGTGCGGGCTTTACTCGGGTATCGCGAGCAACAGGTAGCGCTTGACCTTGTTATGGCGCGCGTCATCTCCCGCGGCATAACTACTTGGCACCACGAAGTAGTTATTGACCGCGGGTTGGCGCATGGTTTGCAGGCGGGTGACGCAGTAGTCACCCACCGCGGAGCCGTGGGACGAATAATCGAGGTCTTTAGCATGTCTGCGCGGGTGCTGCTAATCACTGACCCGCGGAGTGCGGTAGCCGCAGTAGTGCAAAACGGGCGAGACGGTGCCATAGCAGAAGGGGACAGCGCTGTGTTGGGCATGGTTAGAATTGCCCGCTTACCGTGGGACTTTCCTATTGCTGAGGGCGACCTAGTGCTCACCAGCCGGTTAGGCGACGTGTTTCCCCGTGACCATGCTTTCGTCATCGGCGTGGTGAGCGAAATTGTCGTCAGCGCCGACGGTCTGCTAAAGCAAGCCCGCATTGAACCGGCGGTAGACTTTGGCCGGCTAGAGGAAGTACTCGTAGTGCGGCGAGGGCAGCCGTGAGCCGCGCCACGCTAATACTAGGCGTCCTTACCGGAGCCTGCGTCATCTTGCATGGCGCCCTTATGCCGAGCTTAGCCCTCTTTGGCGGCAGGCTTAATCTATTGGTAGCTTTAGTCGCCGGGACTGCACTGCATTACGGGACGACCACCGGCATGACTATCGGTCTTGCGGCGGGTCTTTTGGCCGATGCGCTTTTCGCAGGTGCCTTCGGGCTTACGGCAATTCCGTTAGTGGTTATCGGCTACCTGGCAGGTCAAGTAGAAAGGCAGTTTTTCCGCGACGAGCTGCTAGTTACGGTCGCGGTAGGCTTCATCTCGATAGTGGGGTTCGAGCTCCTCGTTCTTCTGTTGTCCCGCCATGCGTTTGGAGTTTGGTGGGGCGGCGCGTTTTACCGCGCCTTTGTCCCGACGGTGTTAGTGAACGGAGCGTTTATGCCTGTTCTTATCTTCTGGCTTTTTAGGATTTTACCGCGCCGCAAGCGTGAGGTGATCTAGTGGAGAGTTTCTTTCACAAGCGCTTAAACGGAATGACTATGGCAGTAGTTGTGGCCATCAGCGTAGTCATTTTTCGCTTAGCTTACATCCAGATTGTGCATGGGGCCGATTACCGGAGGGACGCGGACAACAATCGCTTACGGGAGGTTGTGCAGGAAGCTCCTCGCGGCAAAATTGTCGATGCACATGGAGTAATCTTGGCTGCAAACCAACCGGGGTACTTTGTCTCAATGCATCATACCCGCAGCCCGGAACTAGACGATATTCTGGCGCGCCTAGTCACCATACTTGACCCCTTGGGTGAACAACCGGAGCAAGTCTCGGTGACTGAGTTTAGGCGGCGCCTGCAGGCGGCGCGTTTTCGCCGGTGGCGTCCCGTCCGGCTGATCGATGAACCTCTCACCTTTGGCGACGCCAGGCTCATACAGATTGAGGAACGTCGCATGGAACTACCCGGGGTTATTGTGGAAGTGCAACCGGTGAGGAGCTATCCGTTTGGTCAAAGTGCCGCGCATGTCTTAGGCGGTATGGGACGTATCCTCCTTAATGCAGCACAGATAAGGGCGGAAAACGAGCGAATCGGATTTAGCCGCTACCGGCTCGACAGCGTAGTCGGAAGGTGGGGTTTAGAGCAGTCACATGAGTTCGCCCCGCGCCACCTTTCGCTAAGAGGCGTGGACGGCTTTCAGCTCGTGGAAGTCGACCACCTGAGTCGCCCCGTCAGGGAGGTAGGTGTGCAAGAGCCTATCCCCGGCAATAACTTGCACCTCACCTTAGACGCGGCCTTGCAGCAGCAGATTGAAGCTTGGCTACCGGGGCACCTAGAGCGCGTGCGTGTGGCGGCGCGTGCCGCAGGGGTCGTCGGGAACGATTTGGATTTGGTGGCACGCGAGGCAGCGGTTGTGGCTATCGACCCCCGCACGGGTGCGGTGCTAGCTATGGTGAGTCACCCAGCCTTTTCTCCTGCGGAGCTTGCGAAGAACTTCGGGGTGCTCGCCGCCGACCCTAGTCGTCCGCTAGATAACAAGACATTTGCGGCGTTTGTCCCGGGCTCTATCTTTAAGCCGGTCACGGAGATTGCCGGGTTACAGCATGGCGCGCAGAGGGCAATGCCGCGCGTTGTGTGTACCGGACGCCTAATGGATGGTTGGCTGGGAGAGCGGGGCAAACCGTGCTGGATTGAGCACTATCGCACCGCGCATGGCAGCGTTGACGACGTCACGGCGATGCGTGTATCCTGCAACATTTACTACTACCAGATAGGTCTGCAACTGATTAGGCAGCTCGGCAACGCTACCGTCCTCGATGCCTTTGCCAATGTGGCAGCAGTGTTGGGACTAGGCGCACCTACTCCGCTGCAAACCGAGCTATTCGGGTTCGGCGGCCAGACCGGGGTGCTGCCTACCAGCGAAACCTTTCGCGCCGTCATCCGCAGAACCGGCGAGCCACGCCCAGCAAACCCGTACCCCGGCGAAGTGGCCGACATCACCATCGGCCAAGGTATTCAGACCTATACTCCCTTGCAGATGGCCAATATGATGGCTATGCTGGCCACGGGGCATCGCTACGAGAACTTTATTGTCGACAGAGTGGTAAGTCCCTTTGGCGAGGTTGTCAGCCAGACGCAACCGAGGCGACTTGCTTCCTTGGTGCGTACGCCTGATAACCCAAGCGGCATAGTCAGTGCGGCGGAGCTCTCTAGGATTCAGGAAGGGCTGCGGCAAGTGACCCAAGTGGGAGGACTAGGGCTTAACAGCGGGACAGCCGTGGGTGCGTTTCGCGGCGCGACCTATTTTGCCGCTGGCAAAACTGGTACGGCCGAAGTCTACCGGGGTCGGGTCCAGCTGCCATCCCACGGCTGGTTTACCGGTTGGGGGGCAGACCCAGTCACACGCGAGCCGGAAATTGTAGTCTCAGTGTTTGTGCGTCACGGCCGGGGCGGAAGCCTCGCGGCTGCGCCTATCGCCCGCCATGTGCTCGACACGTACTTTAACCTCAGGGCAGAGCGGGCAAACCAGTAATATGTTTGGGCAGGAGGAATTCACTGCCTTGACAGCGAAAGTTAGCCTAGAATGTTTCCCTAAAGGAGGGGAGGCGCTTGGGCAAAGTTTATGTCGTAACTTCCGGGAAGGGTGGCGTCGGCAAGACTACGACCACCGCAAATCTTGGGGCAGCGCTTGCGCACCTAGGTAAGAGCGTGGCTTTGGTAGATGGTGATACCGGGCTGCGCAACTTAGACCTGTTTCTTGGCCTCGAAAATCGCATTGTCTATCACCTGACTGACGTGTTGGAGAAGCGCGTCAAGCTAGACAAGGCGTTGGTGCGAGACAAACGCTTTGCCAACATGAGTCTGTTGCCCGCAGCGGGGCAGCCTAGCTCACGTGCTACCGAACGCGACATGAAGCGTGTGATGGAGGACTTAGCCAAGCAGTTCGATTTCGTACTGATTGACTCGCCTGCGGGCATTGACCACGGCTTTCACCTCGCCGCCGCCGGAGCGGAGGACGCCATCATTGTGACCACACCTGAGCT
Organism: Selenomonadales bacterium; assembly: GCA_018335585.1. Classification (NCBI taxonomy): domain Bacteria; kingdom Bacillati; phylum Bacillota; class Negativicutes; order Selenomonadales; species Selenomonadales bacterium. Next base: position 42,671 of record JAGXRZ010000052.1, on the reverse strand, counting down.
ACCCGCCGTACGCGATGCCGATAAGGTAGTAGGACTGATTCGCAGCAAAGGCATTAAGTCGCCTAAACTAGTGCTAAATCGGTTGCGGCTTGATTTGGTGCGCCGCGGAGATATGTTGAGCCAGAGCGACGTACTTGGCTTCCTTGGGTTAGATTTGTTGGGCATTGTACAAGAGGACGAAGTTACCATTGTCGCCACCAATAAGGGGCAGCCTTGCGTGTTGTTGCCGGAGAGCAAGGCAGGACAGAGCTACCGCGACATGGCCCGCCGCATGTTAGGGGAAGCGGTGCCCCTGCGGCTCACCGCGGAGCGGCGCGGCATGCTTGGGTTCCTGCAGAAGTTTTTGGGTGAAGCGTAGGTACAGGAGGGAGAGCCATGAGTAGCGGAAGCCGCAGTATCCTGGTAGGGCGCGACCGCCTGCGTAAGGTCTTGGTGCAAGACCGTTCTCCTGTTTCGCAGGAATGCCTTGATGCCTTGACGGAATCTCTCGTGCGGGTGGCGCGCGCTCATGTGGATTTGGCGGAGAGCGATATCGCCAGAGCGGTGGAGTACAAGGATGGCGAGGTTATACTCACTGTGCGTTTGCCCATTTTGCGTGAGGCGACGCGTGTAACTAACCACGTGACAACAGGCGAGCGAGGCGACGAGAGCTAATGGTGGATAGAAAACTACTCCGCACAGTAGACTGGTCGCTGTATTTGGCGTATCTTGGGCTGTCGCTGTTTGGCGTCTTGATGATTGCCAGTGCGTCGCAGAACAACGAGCTAGGTGATCCGGCATTCTTTTGGACGAAGCAGTTGCAGTGGGTAGTAATCGGACAGGCAGTCCTTTTGGTTGCGCTCCTGTTTGACTATCGGTTCTTTGCTAACTTGGCTATCCCCATCTATGTGCTTAATCTTGGTCTGCTGCTTGGGGTTCTGGCAGTAGGCGTAGAGGGTGGTGGTGCACAGCGCTGGATTGACCTCGGCGCATTTACTCTGCAGCCGTCCGAGTTTGCCAAAATCGCGGTAATCGTCACCTTGGCTACGCACGTCGAAAAACTCCGCCGGGTAGACACCTTCGTTAGACTGGCACTGGTGCTCTTGCATGTGGCGGTGCCTATGCTCCTAATCATTGCGCAGCCGGATCTTGGCACGGGGTTGGTCTTTCTCGGTGTGCTAGCTGCTGTGCTGTATGCGGCGGAGATCCCCCGGCAGCTCATATTGTTCTTGGGAGCCGGAGCGATAGCGGTTGCGCCTGTAGTGTGGTCCTTTGGCCTCAAAGCTTACCAGCGAGCGCGCCTCTTGGTTTTCCTTGACCCGTCGCTTGACCGCATGGGGATAGGTTATCATCTCTCACAATCGATAATCGCCGTCGGTTCCGGTATGTTTCTCGGACGCGGCTTCTTTAGAGGACCGCAAAGCGAACTCAACTTCCTGCCGGAGCAGCATACCGACTTTATTTTTTCGGTTATCGGAGAGGAACTTGGCTTTCTAGGAGCGGTAGGCGTGGTGCTGGCCATGTTCTTTGTCGTGTATCGCTGTATCCAGATTGCCGCGATAGCTAAAGACGACTGCGGGCGCTACATTGCGGTTGGCGTCGCCAGCTGGATTGCTTTTCAGTTAATCGTCAATACCGGCATGACTGTAGGCATGATGCCGGTGACAGGCTTGCCGTTGCCTTTATTAAGTTATGGCGGCAGTTCGTACCTAGCGCTATCGCTGGGCATCGGCTTAGTCTTAAACGTAGGTATGCGCCACAGGAAAATCTTGTTCTAGGACTCGGACATAGTTCACCGGAGAGCGGAGTATACATTAATGATGCTCCGGGAGGTGACCGTGTGGCTAGGCAGTGGTGGAAGAAAGGGCGACCGCGTAAGCCCTGGCGACAGAAGCGGGGCGAAGCTCGACGCGCGCTCACGCTGTGGGTCACGCGCGGAGTTTTGGCGGCTCTGTTTGTAGTGATGACGTGGTTAGGCTCGCAATTTGCGGAACTGCGCGAGTACCTCCGGTTTGTCTTCGTCCCCGGGGCGGCGGCAGGGACCCCTTGGTCTGGGTGGCTAGATTGGCAGCCGCGCGAGGAGGCTGTTGTGCCGGTGTGGGTAGCACTTACCGGCCGGCAGGACTCATTGACCTTCGCTTGGCCCGTAGCGCATGCGTCTTACACCGCCGCGGAGGGCGGGGTGTACCTCGCGAGTGCGCGCGGCGCCGCTGTGCAGGCCGTGCTGGCGGGCGCTGTTGCTGAAGTTGATGAGCAGCTAGGACAAGTGACGCTTGATCACGGCAGCGGCATGCGCACTGTGTACAGGGGCCTAGGGGAGCTATTGGTGAGTCAAGGCGACAGAGTCGAAGTAGGCCATGTGTTGGGCAGAGTAGGCCCAAGCGAGCGCCTCTTTTTTGCCCTTAGCCTCGCGAACAGGCTAGTTGACCCCACTACACGCGTGCGTTCACCCTAACGCCGATGTATCTGGGCCAAGTTCTCGGAGTGAGCCTCAAGGTTCACTACCTTTTTTTGTTGTGGCTCTTTGTTTCGGCTACACTTGGCGACTGGGTTTACACCGTCGTGTTGGTTGTTTCCGTTTGCTTTCACGAGCTAGGTCACATCTTGGCCGCCGCAAACTGCCGTACGAGCGTGGAGGAAGTTGTGCTGATGCCCTTTGGCAGCGTGGCTAAGCTTGGGCGCTGGCTAGGTACCGAGCCAAAGACCGAAGCTATCATCGCGCTTGCCGGTCCGGCCAACAGCCTAGTCCTCTGCGTAGTAGGGCTCCTGCTAGGGGATGGTATGCTAGGGGATAAGCTGTTAGAGGTAAATCTACTGCTCTTAGCCGTCAACTTGCTGCCCATATTGCCGCTTGACGGCGGTAGGGTAATCAGAAGCGAGGTAGTAAAGCGGCTAGGACTTAGCGCCGGCGGGGGTAGCCTAGTGCGTTTTATGGACGCGGCCGCTTTTGGGCTGCTTGGAGCGGTTATCCTGCTCAACATCTACGGCATGGCGAGCGTGAATGCGGTAGTGTTGGCGGTTTTTCTGGTCTATGCGGTAGCACAAGAGAAGAAAATGATGCCCTACTTGTTTATGAGCTATGTCGGGGGCAAGCAGGGAGAGCTTGCCGCAGCTGGCTCGTTAGTCGGGAGATTAATCGTGGTCTTGCCCGAGACCCAGGTAACTAAGGCCCTTAAAGACATGGTGCCGGGATGCTACCACTTATTTCAAGTCGTGCATCAGGGAGGCGCAGTCGCCACCATAACCGAAGAAGCCCTTTTCGCCGCGCTAGTAACCCACGGCTCAACAATAACCTTCGCCGAAGCCGAAGCAAAAGGGACGGAGCCTTTTGCTTCACACACGCCACCCCACCAGCGACAAGCGACCAGCTGAAGCAAAAGGGACGGAGCCTTTTGCTTCACACGAGCCCAAGGTGCGACGAGAGGGAAGGCATGCACTCCTCCGTCCCTACGCGACATCCCTCTACGTCGTGATATAATAACTCCAACGCATATCGAAATTCAGGAGGCCTCATGATTCCACAGCACATTCGTGATCTATTGCCACACGTGGACAAGCCCGCTCGCTACATCGGGGGCGAAGTCAATGCGGTGCGCAAGGACCCTGCCGCAGTAGGCTTGCGCCTGGCTCTAGCCTTCCCCGATACATATGAAGTAGGGATGAGCCACTTAGGGCTTAAGATTCTTTACCAAATCGTCAACGCCCTGCCTGATGTCGCCGCAGAACGCGTGTGCGCGCCGCATGCAGATATGGGCGAGCTGATGTTTTCGCGCGGAGTTAAGCTGTATTCACTCGAAAACTACAGCCCATTGACGGAGTTTGACGCAATTGGGTTCACCCTGCAGTATGAGCTTAGTTACACCACTATCTTGTGGATGCTTGACCTCGGAGGTATCCCTTTAACTAACCGCGAGCGCGCCGAACATCATCCGCTCATTATCGGTGGAGGTCCCTGTGCGTTTAACGCCGAGCCTGTCGCGGACATGTTTGATGCTTTCGCTTTAGGCGAGGGAGAAGAAGTCATTCTTGATATAGTAGAAGTGCTGCGCATAAGGAAAAAGCGCAGTCTTAGTCGGCAGGAAACCCTGCGCCTTTTGGCAGATGTGCCCGGAGTGTATGTGCCTAGCCTGTACCGTGCCGCCTACCATGACGACGGGACATTCGCGAGCCTCCTACCCACAGACGCTGTCGCCAAGCCACGCGTACACAAGCGCGTACAGCAGGAGCTTAAGCCGGAGTACCTAGTGACGTCTCCCGTAGTGCCGTTTGCCGATATAGTACACGATAGGATTATGCTGGAGCTTTTTCGCGGCTGCACACGGGGCTGCCGCTTTTGTCAGGCAGGCATGCTCTATCGCCCCGTGCGCGAGTTTGCGAGTGTGGACATCAGTACGGCTGCAGACTTAGCCGTAAGAAGCACCGGCTACGAGGAAGTATCCTTAACCTCGCTCTCCACTATGGATTACAGCAATATACAGGTCTTGCTCCCCGAACTGGTGAAGAGGATGGACTGCCACGGCGTAAACCTTTCCCTTCCGTCCCTGCGGGTGGACAGCTTTTCCGTAGATCTAGCCAGTCAAGTCGCGAAACGCAAGAAGTCCGGGCTAACCCTAGCTCCGGAAGCCGGTTCACAGCGCCTGCGCGACTGCATAAACAAACAGGTAACAGAAGAAGACCTGCTCGCCGCTTGTCGGGCCGCGGCTAATCTTGGGTTTAAGAGCATCAAGCTCTACTTTATGATTGGCTTGCCCACCGAGACGGAACAAGACCTCGCGGAAATGGTCGAGCTTATCCTTAAGGCGGCAAGGATTTTACCCCTTACCGTCAGTGTTTCATCGTTTGTGCCCAAGCCTCATACGCCCTTCCAGTGGGAAGCACAGTGTTCGATGTACGAACTTGAGGCACGGCAGCGCTACCTGCGCGATAGGCTGCGCGCGCAAAGGCGCGTGACCTTTAACTACCATGACCCTGACACGAGCTTTCTCGAAGCGATTTTCAGCCGCGGGGACAGGCGGCTTGGGGCGGTCATCATAGACGCATATCGCCGCGGGTGCAAGCTAGATGGTTGGAGTGAACACTTTAGGTTCGACCTGTGGATGGACGCCTTTGCGGAAGCGGGAGTGGACCCTTGCTTTTATGCTAACCGCGAACGCGGCGCAGGCGAGCTGTTCCCGTGGGAGCGCCTCCATGCAGGGGTGGAGCGGTCGTTTCTCTGGCAGGAGCGTGAACACGCGCTGACGCTTAGTCATACCGTAGATTGCGCCCGCGCGAGCTGCACGGTTTGTGGAGTGTGCCCGACGCTACAGGTGAGAACGCACACGGAACGGGAGCGCGCGCAATGAGAGTATGGCTTAAGTTTGCGCGTGCGACTGAGTTGTCCTATATCTCTCATCTTGATGCCCAGCGCGCCTTTACCCGCCTGTTGCGTCGCGCCTCTCTTCCCTTGGCCTACAGCCGTGGCTTTAACCCGCATCCGCTGCTGTCACTAGGTGCTCCGCTCCCGTTAGGTTTCGGCAGTGAGGCCGACTACCTTGATGTAACGCTGGCCGTGGCCATGCCTCTAGAGGATATCGCCAACGCCTTGCGCAGCTCTACAGGCAGCGAAGTGCTCAAGCTTGTGGGTCTGCGGGCAGTCCCCGAGCGGACGCCCGCTCTAGCAGCACTAGTAAAATGGGCGGAGTACACAATTGAACTTAGCGTCAGCAAAGATACGCTAGAAAGTGCGGTTTGGGAGTTCTCTGCCAAGACTGCTGTGCCCTTCGTCAAAGAAACAAAGCGGGGGAGCCGCACAGTCGACGCTAAGGGTTTGGTACGCCGTCTTACTCGCACCGACCTCGGCCTTAACTGCGTGTTGAGCATGGCCGAGCCGGCAGTCCTTCGCCCGGAGGAACTGCTGCACATTCTGGCTCCGGGTCAGGAGACATGGAAAACAGATGCAATTGTGCGGCGAGAGCTCTACACTGAGCAGCTAGTCGCGCCGCTAGTGCTCCGACTAGATGGGAAGGGGTGAGCAAATGTCTAAAGACATCATCATCAACTGCGGGCCTAGGGACACACGCGTCGCAGTACTAGAGAACGGCGAACTGGTGGAGCTCTACCTGGAAAACCAGAGCGAGCAGCGCCTAGTCGGTAATATCTACAAGGGCAAGGTCTCGAACATACTCCCCGGGATGCAGGCCGCGTTTATCGACGTGGGTTTGCCTAAGAATGCTTTTCTCTATGTCGATGACGCGTTGGAAAACGTCGTCGGGGTTGACGAACTTCCCGAGAAGATCAACAACAAGACGACAATTAAGGACGTTCTAAAGCCGGGGCAATCAATTATCGTGCAGGTAGCAAAAGAGCCCTTCGGCACAAAAGGTGCAAGGGTTACACGTCACATCACTATTCCCGGCCGGTTCCTCGTTTTTATGCCCACTGTCGACTACGTAGGTATATCGCGCCGCATTGCCGAGGGTGACGAACGCGACCGCCTGCGCAAGCTTGCCCACGAACATAAGCCCGCAGGCACGGGGCTAATTGTGCGCACCATGGCCGAAGGTGTGGAAGGCGAAGAACTAAAGAAAGATATAGACGCCTTAGCTAGGCTGTGGAAGCGCATCCGCACGCGCGGCAAAACTGCCAAGGCACCGTCTCTTCTACACAAAGACTTCGATTTGCTCTACCGTATTGTGCGCGACTCGTTTGACCACGACGTAGCACGCGTCGTCGTCGACAATGCACAAGCGTATGAAGTAGTGCTCGGTCTCCTTGAGGACACTTTGCCGCAGCTTAAAGACCGCGTGTTTCTCTTCCAGCAGAATCGGCCTGTCTTTGAAGTCTTTGGCATTGAACCACAAATCGATAAGATAGTTGAGAAGAAGGTATGGCTAAAGTGCGGCGGCTATATTGTGATTGACCAAACCGAAGCTCTTACCTCTGTTGACGTCAATACCGGAAAGTTTGTGGGCTCGACTAACTTAGCCGACACAGTACTAAAGACAAACCTAGAAGCAGCACGTGAGATTGCGAGGCAACTTAGGCTGCGCAACATTGGCGGCATCATTATAATTGACTTTATCGACATGGAGAGCGCGGAACACCAGAAGAAGGTATTAGCCGCCCTCGGTGAGGCGGCCGCCGGCGATAAAGTGAAGTCTTCCATACTGGGCTTAACACAGCTTGGTCTGGTCGAGATGACGCGCCAGAAAGCCCGGCTGGGGCTGGCTGATTCGCTGCTTAGGCCGTGCCCGTGTTGTGACGGCAGCGGTCGCGTGTTGGCGGAGGACGTAGCGGGTAGCCGCATAGAAGGCGAGCTTAAGCGCTTCCTGGAGACGTCCGAGGAGCCGGCCGTCCTCGTGCAGGTGCACCCGATGACTGCCGGTAACCTCATTGGCGTGAACGCCGCCAACCTTGAGCGGCTGGAAAAAGAAAGCGGCAAGCGTATTTTTATCCGGGGCTCTATACAGATGAAGCCGGACGAGTACAAAATTACCCTGTCCGGCTCAGTTCTGGAGGTAGAGCGTGCCGCCATTCCTGTGAGTGTGGGGGAGATCCATACCCTGCTAATCGACAGCGCACACAACACCCGCCCGCAAGACGGCGTTGCGCGGGTTGAAGGCTATGTGATTCAGGTCGAACAAGCAGGGACACTCGTCGGCCAAAAAGCAACCTTCGAAGTCACTAAGGTACACCGCACCTTTGCCAAGGCCAAGCTTTATTTCCAATCGACGTAAATTTGCTGTCCTTCTAAGAAGCGCGCTACGGCGTAGAGGGCATCCGACAGCCTGTTCACGTATTTGATTAACTCGGCACTCACGGCCGTATGGCGACTAAGTGTGAGGATGCGCCTTTCCGCGCGGCGGCAGACCGTGCGGGCGACGTGTAGCGCTGCCGATGCTTGCGTGTTGCCCGGCACGATAAACTTGTCGACCTGCGGCATGCGGGCGATGTATTCGTCAATGGCGACTTCGAGCGAGGCGGTTTCCGCCTCGCTAATTCTATGCGGGAACTTTGAGGCATCGGTTGTCGCCAGTTCTCCCGCTACGCGAAAGAGGTCTTTCTGCCAAGCATGGAGCAAGCGCTGTATTTGTTCATCTTCGACAAAGGTCTTGGCTAGGCCAATGACAGAGGTCAGTTCATCTATAGTGCCGTAGCTCTCGACCCGCACGTCGTCTTTCGCCACGCGCGTCCCGTCATAGAGGCTGGTGTCGCCTTTATCGCCGGTCTTAGTGTAGATCTTCATAGTAATCGTTACCCTCCTTGCCTTTATTGCCTTATCCAACGCCACATTTCGGCAGACGTTGGATTTTTGCCGTACATTAGCATGGCGACGCGAAACACTTTGCCTGCGAGTTTCATCATTAGTCCAGTCAAAACTAACATGGCGAGGGCGGGCAGCGCAATGTCTATCGCCGTCAGGGTAGTAGAGAGCGCTAAGCGCATCACCATAACTCCGGGCGCGGCGAAGGGGAAGTAAGAGCCTATTGCCGCCACCAAACCATTCGGGTTAGCGATAACAGGGCCAATGAACAGCACCGGCAACATCGGCAATAGAAACACCATGCTCTGAAAGTTCGTAGCGGTGGCCATATCCTCGATAGTTGCTCCCATCGCCACCAGCACAGAGGCCGAGAGAACATAGCCTCCTAGGGCGAAGAAGATTATTAGTGGCAGATTAGGTGTCGCTAGGTAGCGGAGCACCGGAATATCATAGAAGAAATGAGCGGCTGCGATGCCAAAAACTAACCACGCGGTAACTTGTACTATGCCTAGCACGCAGTTGCCGAGAATCTTCCCCTGCATGAGATTGTCCGGAGTCACCGACGAAAGCAAGACTTCGGCCATGCGGTCCTTTTTCTCCGTTACCGCGCTCTGGAGCGTCATGATGCCTGTGATAAAAATGGTCATGAGGATGAGTCCTCCAAATATAAGAGGAACAATACGTGCATACGGATCAGCCTGCTGCGTGAGTGAGGCTGTGGCGACGTGAAAGGGAGCGAGTGCCAAACTCATCACCTCGTTCGATACGCCATGTGCCTGCAAGGCGTGAAAGCGCAGCACCGACGATAGCAAGAGAGAAAAGCCATGTAGAGGCGGCGTACCGTCGCCGCCGAGGGTTATTGTGGCCGTGCGTGCGGCTAGCGCTGCCTGGTCGAGCACGACAAATCCCTGTGTGCTCGCACCGCGAACTTCCTCCGTCAATGTTGCTACACTACCGTCATAGCGAACTAGCTCAATGTTTAGATCAGGCGGGCTCATTTCCCTAAGCGTACTATAGACGCCGAGTTGATCAATGACAAACAGACGGAACGGCTGCTCCGCATCAATCCTTTCTAACAAGGCCGGGATGCCACCAAACACAAGCATGATGATAGGTGTCAGCAGAATCGAAATTATAAACGACGGATTTTTTAGCATCTTGAGAGCTTCCCAACGAGCGACTTTTAGGCTATCGCGCCACATGTGCGGCACCTCCTTGGGCTACGTTAACGAAGATATCGTGCAGCGAAATGCGCTCTATACGCATCTCCGAAATCTCTGTACCCACTGGCAACGCCTTAAGCAGGTCTGGTACGTCTAAGCCCCCCTGCAAGTACAGCGTCGTCCTGGCGGTATCGCGCTCTACGCGCCGGACTCCCGGTAGTCGCTCGAAGTTCACGCGCGAGTTGTCGCCGTGGATAATGCACTTTTGCTCGGCATAGCGCGCTTTAATCTCACTCATACGGCCATACACAGCCTGTTGCCCTTGGTTAATGAGCGAGATGCGGTCGCATAGCTCTTCTACAAGGTGCATTTGATGTGCCGATAAGAGGATTGCCGTTCCCTGCGCGGCTAAGGCACGCACCTCCGCCTTAAGCACGTCCTGGCTTACGGGGTCTAAGCCCGAGAACGGCTCATCAAGGATTAACAGCTTTGGCTCGTGAATAATCGAAGCGATAAACTGCACTTTCTGCGCCATACCCTTGGAGAGCTCTTCTACTTTGGCCTTGCCCTTCTTTGATAAGCCAAACCTCTCTAACAGCACTTCTGCGCGCTGTTTGGCTTTGTCGAGAGGATAGTTCTTGAGGCTTGCTAAGTACAGGATAATGTCAAGCACCGGCACATCCTTGTAGAGGCCGCGCTCTTCCGGGAGATAGCCAATGTGTCGGCGTGAGGTGCCCTTCTCGGCAAAGCTGAAACTAATCTCGCCGCCGTCCGGCAGAATGATGCCGAGAATGCACCTAATCGTAGTTGATTTGCCCGCGCCGTTAGGCCCGAGCAAGCCGAATATTTCCCCCTCCCGCACCGCAAAAGAGAGGTCGCGCACAGCCTTCGTCGCGCCAAAGGTCTTATTGATACCCTTTACGCTTAGCAGTTCGTTCAAGCGCATCAGTCCCTTCTCACCTTGTTTAGCACACCACATTCTATTACGCAAGAGCGAGCGCGGAGTTCCGAGGGTTGGGGACGGAGGAGTGTCGTTTTGGGACGGAGGAGTGCGACATCCAGGTAATACAGCAGGAACTTGTTAAACCTTGTCGAAAATGCAAGAGAGTACTTTTTCGCCCAAGTCACTGAGGAGATGGTCGGGCGTAAGAAGCTAGGAGGTAAATGTACAGTGAGCGTGTTGCTTGAAACGGTATTTATTTTAGGAGTGGCATTAGGCACCCTAGCCGAAGTAATAGTCAAATTAGTGCGATACCGTGCGATCGTTCCAGCTGAGTGGGCAGCTCAGTCTGCGTTTTCTGTGGGCTTCGCGATGGCGCTCAACGTAATGTATCCTTGGTGGCGTATTGGTCTATGGGTCAGGACTGCAACTATAGGACTACGGTGGTTATTGGGCAGGGATACCAATGTACTTCAGCGGCCGTAGCCCACGGCGTGGGCATATCCTGCGGGTGGGGGAGTAGACGGCCTGCTATCTTGACGCCTTGCTGCGCAAAGGGCTATACTAGACAAAAGTGAATCGAGGTTCGCTAATGCAATACCAAAAAGAGGAAGTGCGCGCGCGGATATTAGCTGCGGCTCTTGACGAGTTTGAGGAGTACGGGTACCTAGGGGCGCAAGTGCGCCGCATAGCAGAGCGGGCAGGGGTCTCTACTGGGAACCTCTATCGGTACTTTGCCAGCAAGGACGACATCTTTGATACGATAGTCCGCGCGAGCTACGAGCGCATTGCCGCTCTGATGGCCGATGCGGCGAGCTTTTGCAGTGGCCATCAAACTAGGGGTATACGCAGCTTAGCCCGGCATCTTGCGGCGGGAATCATGGAGGTGTATGCCACACACGGCCGCCAACTCGCCATTATCCACGAGAAGAGCGTCGGTTCTAAGCACGAGGATTTTTTCCCCACCGTAACCGCGATGATTCACGAACGCATGCGGACAGAACTCGCGCGCGAGGGCATCAACGCCGATGACACGCTGCTGGGCTTAATTGCGGCAGGTTTCTTTGCAGGCATGGTCGCCCTACTGCGTTCCGTGCAGGAGCCTAAGCGCTTGCACGAACTTATCAGCCGCATGTTAGTGTTCTTCTTTGACGACCTTGAGAAAAGGTTGACAGAGCAACAATAAGCGCACGTAAGAACATAGCTCTTGGCTATGTATCTTATTGAACTAAAAGTGAACCAACGTTCACTATTATAGGGGGAAGCATGTGAAACGATTGTCTGAGTCCATCGTGGCGGGCCGCAAGCTGGTTGTCGGTGTCTTTGCCCTTGCCACACTCGCAGCGCTGATGCTGCTGCCGCAGGTAGTCATTAACTACGATCAAACCGCCTATCTGCCTGCCGACATGCCCACGCGCCGAGCCATTGCGGTAATGGAGCGAGAGTTTGGACTGCATGGCTCGGCCGAGGTCTTAGTTAGTGGTCTCGACATTGTGGCCGCAAAGCGTCTCCGCGATGCTATAGGCGCCATTGACGGCGTGCGCACCGTTGTCTGGCTCGGCGACATCGCCGACACAACCCAGCCCTTGGCCATGCTGTCGCCCGCCGACGTGGCACCGTACTTTGCCGATGGTGTATTGCGTTTTAGCGTTAGCTTTGCGGAAGGTGACCACGCGCCTGCTACCGGAGACGCAGTTGATGCTTTGCGCGCGCTTAACGGGGGCGAAATCTTGGTGCGGGGACCGGCCGTTGATGCTCTGAACTTGCGCCGCACCGCTACCTCGGAGATTGCGACTATCGTTGCGCTGGTATTGCCAGTCTTCTTGGCTATTCTGTTCTTCGCCACAAGTTCATGGATCGAGCCGCTTCTATTCTGCTTCGTCATTGGCGTGTCTATCTTAATTAACATGGGGACTAACGCCTTTCTTGGGTCGGTTTCCTTTATCACGCATACAACGGCTAGCCTCCTTCAGTTTGCGGTCACTATGGATTATGCCATCTTTCTCTTGCACCGCTTTAGCGAAGAGCGGAGCCGCGGGCTTACTGTGGAATCCGCAATGAGCGCCGCTTTAAGCGGCTCATTCATCACAGTCCTCGCGAGCTCTCTGACAACTATCGCAGGCTTCGTCGCGCTGATGTTTATGCGATATGGCCTTGGACCGGACTTAGGATTAGTGCTGGCCAAGGGCGTGGGGCTTAGCCTAATCACCGTGCTTACGCTTCTCCCTGCTTTAGTAATATACTTTGCGGCCTGGATTGAACGCACGCACCACAAGCCGCTCCTCTCTGCGTCAGGTACCGTCGCACGTCGGATAGTTAGGATGCGCCTTATTCTTCCGCTTGTGCTCATTCTGCTGCCGCTAGCTATAGTGGCGCAGGATGCCAATCATTTTCTCTATGGCGAAGGGACTCCCGCCGCAGTTGCCGCTCGCCATCCGCAGTTTGGCTGGCACAACCCGATAGCGCTTATGTTCCCTGAAGGCGACATACCGCGTGAAATCTCCATGGTTAATGCCTTGCGTGCTCTGCCCGATGTGCGTGCGGTAGAGGGGTTAACTACGTTAGCCGATGCCTCAGTGCCGCGCGCCATGTTGCCGCAGGCTGTAGTTGACGAGTTTGTCGGCCAGGAATACTCGCGGATAGTGCTCACTCTCGACACCGCCGTAGAAAGCCTAGCCGCAGAGAGTGCACTTGCCGGCATCCGCCGCGTCGCCAGTGAGCACTACGGCGACAGAGCATGGCTGCTTGGCTCAACCCCGGCTGTCAGCGACATACGCGCGGTGGTAGAAGAGGATTTTAGAATTACAAACTTAGTCGCCATCCTAGCCGTGGGGGCCGTTATCGCTTTGTCGTTTCGTTCCCTAAGCCTGCCGTTTATCTTAGTGCTGACTATACAGGCTGCCATTTGGCTCAACATGGCCATACCGTACTTTACGGGCTCGCCGCTTGTCTTTATCGGCTACATGATTGTGAGCGCCGTGCAGCTTGGGGCGACGATTGACTATGCAATTCTTCTGACGGGGCGCTACATGGAGTCTAGGCGCGACATGGGAGTGGGTGCCTCTGCTGCGAGAGCCGTACAGCTTTCCCTCAGCGCGATTGTTACATCGGCGGGGATTCTCGCCGCAGCAGGCTTTACGCTTGGTTTTGTCTCGGGCGTGCCGGCTATCGCTGCTCTTGGGATGCTTATCGGGCGGGGTGCCGTGTTGTCTGGCACTCTAGTGCTAGTCTTTTTGCCTCAGATCTTAATGGTCAGCGACAGGCTGATTCAGGCGACTACCATAAATCCCGGGTTCATAAACGAAAGGCGGGCGAAGGCATGTTAACGCGAGTGCAGAGAAACCTAAAGCAAAAAGGTGCGTGGCGGAGGCGCCTCGGTGCAGTGTTATTAGGGCTGCTAGCCGTAGTACTGGCCTCTACCGCCGCCAGTATGCAGGCGCAAAGCGCAGTCCCCCGCGGCGCATTGGTCGCAGGGACTACGGCATCGCCTAAGGATGAGACGGTCTACGTAACCCTAGGTCACGACGGTGCGGTGCGCGAAGTCTATGTCGTCAACACTTTTCGCCGACCGACAGGGCCGCTTACCGACTACGGTAACTTTAGCGCCGTGCAAAACCTAAGCGACGAGCGCGAGATTGTCGTCCATAACGGGCGGGTAGAAATTGCCGCCGGGACGGAGGAGCCCGCCGTGTTTCGTTACCAAGGAAGGCTCGAAAACGTCGCTACGCCCTGGTTGTTTGCCATTAGGTACCACCTTAACGGGGAAGAAGTGACAGCAGAGCAACTGCTCGGCGCAAGCGGCAGGCTGCGCATGACTATCGACGTGCGCCCGAACCCGGCAGCCCCTTCGCACTTTGCTGGCCGCTACACCGTGCAAGTGACGGTGCCAATGGTTGTAGATAGGGTAGCTGCCGTCCATGCGCCGGGAGTAACGGAGCTTTTGGTGGGGAATCGACTGACGCTTGGGTTTGCCGTGCAACCGGGAGAAAGTCATCTGCAAGTCATCGAAGCGGACATAAGCGATTTCGCTCTTCCTCGCCTGGAAATCATGGCGTTTCGCGCGGCTGCCCCCCAGGGCGCCTGGCGCGACAATCTTGAATCTGCCTTCAGCGGTCTGACCTACGGTTTGGCGGAGATGGTCGCCGGGAGTTCGGCCCTGCAAGGCGGACTAAGCGAGTTGCATACCGGAGTGGGAGAGATAGACTCCTCGCTTGTGCCTCTCAGTAACGGAGCAGCTCAGTTTGCTGCGGCATTAGCGGCGTATGCGGTCGGCGTAAGCGATTTTGCAGCGGGGCTAGAGGCACTCGCGGCCGGAGAACAGAAGTTGCAGCAGGCAGATCAACAGGTTCTAGTGCACTTGACGGCTCTGCAAGACGCGTACACGGCTGTTGGCAGCGGTTTGAGCCAGCTGGCGGCAGAACAAAGCGGTGTGCGCGAGCTGGCAAATTCGCTGTTAGCAAGCCCTGACCCAGCTGTCAGACTGCTGGCCCAAGCGACGATGCAGCAACTCGCTGCCGCACAGGAGCTAGAGCGGGGTCTCTCCCAAGCAAACGCAGGCATGGCAGAGCTTGTAGCCGGCCAGGCTACGCTCGCGCAGGAAAAAGAGGCCTTTAGGCAAGGCCTCGGGCGAGCGGCTACATCAGCTACAGAGATAGCGTCGGGTGGGGGCGAGATTGCTCGCTCGGGAAGAAGTTTGCTAGCCGGAATCCCTGTCCTGCGTGACGGCATCAGCTCTTTGTACGCTGCCACGGGCACTTTGCCGCAGCGTATCGGGCAACTGGTTGCAGGACAACGCCAAATGCTTAGCGGCGTGCGTGACGCGCGCAGTGAGATGAGTGAGTTGTTGGGAGACGGTCAGGACGAAGCAGTAATCTCGTTTGTCGACCCTAAGCGCGCAAATGCCCGCTCAGTACAATTTGTGTTTTTTACTCCGCCGCTCGAAACTGAACGCCGCGCGGCAACCCCTCCCGCACCGGAAGTCACCACAACGCTGTGGGAGAGAATTGTTGAACTCGTGCGCCGTGTCTGGTTGTTTGGGCGAGAATCGACGCGCTAAAGGCTACTGATAGCGGCAGTGCGGGCAGAAAGCCGCCTTAACCGGACGATTGGCGCCGCAGCCTAAGCACCGCTTCTGCAGTTCCTCTCCGCATGAGGGGCAGTACACATTGTCTTCCGCCGCGGCACCGCAGCTAAAACACTGCCCGCGGCGGACGCGTGTCCTTATAACGCGCTCCGGGTCAAGCCAGTATCGCCTTATCAGGACGATGCCAAACATGCACAGCGCCGTGCCGATGACGGCAATGGCGATTTGGGCGATATCGCGCAAGAGATGCCACGAGTACAGCGCGACAAGATACACGAGCTGCAGTGTGCCAGCGCCGATTAGAGCGGTGGCGAAAACTAGGTAGTTGCTGTTTTGTTTGCGCAGCCGCAAGAACAACAGAAGCGCCAACAAAAAGACAGGCACAGCGTAAAACAGGCGTAGCCCAAACAACTGCAGTTCAAAGGCACGCAACCGACGTGCATGTTCTTCACCTATCTGCGTGTGCAGAGTCTTCCACTGTGTCTCAAGCGGTCGCAGTCGCTCGTGCGCGCTCTCTTCCACGGCCATGGCCAAGCCAATTTCCCGGCGCAAGCGCTCAAACGCAGCCAGAGCATCAAGGTATGCTTTTTCGCGCGCAGGATCTAGGATGCCGCGTTCATTCATAACGCGGAACTCTTCCCGCCTAAACTCGTATTCTGTCGTGGCAACTGCTAGTTCTTGACGCAGTCGCTCTGTCGCCGCTCTAGCCGCATTCAGGGTGTTCTGCGCCTGCCAGTACTCATTCTGAAGTTCGCTGCTGATATAGCGCTGTTCGATAGCATGGTAGTCCGGCCGCGCAGGTATGCGCTGGATGCGGTTAAACACCCAAGCTCCGCCTACCAGCAAGAAGATGACCATGCCTAGCGCTAAGATGCGCTCCGCACGCGAAAACTCTATCCCGCTACTTTCTTCGCTGATTGATGCTCGCATACACTTATCCCCCTTAATAGGACTGCTCCACCGACCGCTAACAAAGTCTTTCGTGATAGCTCCGCAGTCTCCTGCGTCTTTGATTACATATTTTACTGGTTAAACATGTTACAAGTTTGTGCTATACTGCCATTAGATTATGTAAAGTTGGAGGTTAGGGCAGTGGACTGGCACAAGCTGAAATGGCCAGTGGTAGCGATAAGTTTTCTTGTCGGCCTGGGGCTGTTGGTGTCTGCCCATTACTTGTGGCAGCGTACGGCAGTGGAAAAACCATTGGTAGAAAGGCTGAGACAGGACCCAGACGTAAGCAGTGTAACGCTGCGCAATGAAAATGGCCGCCTTGCCGTTCTGGTTCTGCTTAAGGCCGTGCCTAGGTTAGCCACCACAACCGAGCGCATAGGTAGCTTAGTGAGGCAGGCCTACCCGCGCGTGGCACGCATAACGTATAAGGACCAGAGCAATACAGCGCTCGAGGCGCTCTATTACGACATGCACTTTGCGCTGCACCAAGCGGCAAGGAACGGGGATTATCGCGAGATGGCCGACTGGGTACACGCTTTGGCGCACAATGGCAACTTGACTGACTATCGCGTTGAAGTCGGTTCCACAGCCATCTATCTTCAACTACACGCAGAAGGCGCCTACCTCTACCGCATCGTTCCGCTAGCTGGCGTTAAGCCATAAGCGCCTGTCCTCTTACAGGCCGAGCAGTATCCTTAGTCGGTCTTCGACTAGTTCCATGGTACCGATGCCGACCACCCCTAACGGACGATATAGTCTCTCTATGGAAACAGATCTAACGTCCTCACACTTCGCGTAGCTAAGGTAAGTTAGACCCGTTTCCTGTGGGCTTAGTTCCACGTGTAGCGGAACGCCCTTGGCCTTTGTGGTAATTGGCACAAGTACAACCAGGTCGGCGGGTCCATGGTTAAACAAGTCGACCGATACTATCAGTGCAGGGCGCTTCCCAACTAGCCATATCTGGCCTCGCGACGGCCTCACGGCCGATTCTCCCATTCATCTCCTAGGGTAGCTTCCCATGCCTTTCGTTCGGCGACTTCTTCTGCCCATTGTAGAGGATTGCCTCTTAAGGCCTGAAACGCTTCATTTGTGGCCTCAAGCAAGACTTTTCTGCGATAGTCCTCGATTGCTTGGCCAGCAATTACGTGCATAGGCAGATTGACAGTGCGTGACAAATCGCGTAGAATTTTTGCATGCTCTAGGCTTAATCTTATGGTTGTGCTGGACATGGTTGCACCTCCTCTACGCTCTAGTATACAGATTTGTCTACCGTAACGCAACAAAGCTAAAAACCAATTTGACGCGCCTAGGGTTCTGTGCTACAATTAACACTCGTAGGATTACTGCGAGTTGCCTGCTTGCGGTAGTCCCCAACCGCTCGTCTAGGGAAGAAAGTGCGAAAGCCCCCGCAGGACGGCGAGTCTAGAATACAGGAGGCCTGACAATGTTTGCAATCATCGAAACGGGCGGTAAGCAGTACCGCGTCAAGCAGGGCGACACTATTCGGGTGGAGAAACTCAGCGTCAACGTAGGCGACCAAGTCGAGTTTAAGGAAGTGCTGGCCATCGGCGAGGGTAGCAATGTTACATTCGGCGCGCCACTCCTTCCTAACGCGTGCGTCGTGGCTAAAGCTATCGAGCACGGCAAAGAGAAGAAGGTTATTGTCTTCCGCTACAAGGCCAAGTCGCGCTACCGCAAAAAGAACGGCCACAGGCAGCCATTTACCAAAGTTGTTATTGAATCCATCGTCGCTAACTAAGGAGGTGTAGAAAATGGCTTCTAAGAAAGGCGTAGGTAGTTCACGCAACGGTCGGGACTCTCACTCGCAGCGTCTCGGTGTTAAGCGTCAAGACGGCCAGCTGGTGAACGCAGGTTCTATCCTCGTTAGACAGCGTGGCACCAAGATTCACCCAGGACAAAACGTCGGCATCGGCGGGGACGACACACTATTCGCGCTGATTGAGGGTAAGGTCGCTTTCGAGCGGTTAGGCAGAGATCGCACTAAGGTCAGTGTCTACGCAGCCCCGGCCAACTAACACAACCCAAACCCGGGCTTCCGGGTTTTTTTCTTAGGTGGTGTTTGCCATAAGAAAACGACTTATTCTGGCAGCAGGGGTGACCGCACTGGTCCTCCTGCCGTCTTGGCCGCTGCGCCTCATTGCGGCGATTGCCTTGCTTGCACTACTAACCGTTCCACGCCCAACGCCCACCGAGCCCGCGGAGCCTCGGGGCGATGCTTTCGGCCCACGCTTTGGCAGGTTTCGCCACGACCTCCTTAATGACCTGCAGTTAGTGTACGGTGCCGTGCAGCTACATAAACCGGCTCCGGAAGTGCTGCAGCGCATCGACAAGGCGATTTGGCGAATTCGGGCGGCTGGCCTCATCTTTGGTATTCGTAACTGGGAGTTGAGTTGCTGCCTTTTTGACGTGTGGGAGGAGGCGGAGCTTTCTGGTATCAGACTTGCCTTCTCGGCATCCGGAGACTTTGGGGGGGCAACAGCGAAGTGGCCCGCTTGGGCTGACGGCATCACGGCTGTATGGGCATACTACCGCGGTCTAGCCGAGGCTACGGGCCTAACTGAGGTAGAGCTCGAACTCCGCGAGGAGCCGCGCGCTTGGAAGTTGCAGTTTGCCGCTCCCAAATCACCCGTCACAGGCTCAGCACTGCCGAAAAAACTAGATATCGCCTTGGTTTCAGGCGCACGCGTTAAATGGAGTCATCAGGAGCACAGTGTCACGCTCGAGGTACAGAAAGAGAGCCCTAGCGAGGAGGAAGACCTGTGTTTATAGACAGCGTCGTAATAACTGTCAGGTCAGGCAATGGCGGCAACGGTGCGGCGACTTTTCGCCGTGAAAAGTACGTCCCCTATGGCGGACCTTCCGGCGGAGACGGCGGCAAGGGCGGCGATGTATATGTCATGGCTGACCCGGAGGCTCATACCCTGATGGCCTATCGCTTTCGCAAGCGTTTCGCGGCTGGCGACGGGGACAACGGAGCTTACAGAAACAGACATGGACAAGCCGGTGAAGACCTCGTGCTTAAAGTTGCACCCGGCACCGTCATTATAGATGTAAAAACGAATCGTGTCTTGGCAGACCTCGTAAACGCGGGCGACAAGGTGTTGCTGTTTCCCGGCGGCCGCGGCGGCCGCGGTAACGCCCACTTTGCCACGCCGGTAAGGCAAGCTCCGACATACGCCGAGAAGGGCAAACCCGGGGTCGAGCGCGAAGTTCGCTTGGAACTAAAGGTCATTGCCGACGTCGGATTAGTAGGGTTTCCTAATGCCGGCAAGTCTACGCTCTTGGCCGCCGTTTCGGCTGCTCGCCCGCGCGTCGCCGACTACCCCTTTACTACATTAGAGCCGCATCTTGGCGTCGTATACCTCGCAGGGCAGAGTTTCGTCATGGCTGACATTCCCGGACTCATTGAGGGGGCACATCTCGGGCAAGGACTAGGGCACGCCTTTTTGCGGCATGTAGAGCGCACGCGTGTGTTGATTCACGTCGTAGATGCGGCAGGGACAGAGGGACGCGAGCCACTGCGAGACATTGAGATAATTAACAGCGAACTGGCCGGTTATTCTCGCATCTTAGCCGAGCGCCCACAGCTCTTGGCGTTAAACAAAGTCGATGCCATGCCCGAGCGGGAGCAGCTTGCACTCTTAGTAGACAAGCTTAGGCGAGCGGGGTGTGAGGTTTTTCCCATCTCGGCGGTTACAGGCGAAGGAGTTTCCGCCTTACTGCATCGCGCCCTAGAGCTTGTGCTTACGCTGCCGTTGCCTCCTGTGCACGTTATCGAGAGTTTGCCTGTTGAATCCGACGTAGTGCCGTTAAGTGTCGTAAAAGAGGGCGACGTCTACATCGTCAGCGGCACCGAGGTAGAGCGTTTGGTTAGTCGCGTCGACCTAGATAACGACGAAGCCGTGCACAGAATGCAGCTCGCGCTGAAACGCCTAGGCGTTTTTGCCCTGTTAAGGGGGGCGCATGTTCCCGAGGGTGCCCAAGTGATAATCGGCAACAAGCAGTTCTCATTCTACGACGAGGAGCCGCGAGAGGAGTGATTCCATGCGTATCGGCGTAATGGGAGGTACGTTTGACCCGATTCACCTCGGCCACCTTGTCACCGCAGAAGCCGTGCGGCATCGTTTCGGCCTGCACCAGGTGGTATTTGTGCCGACCGGGCGGCCACCCCATAAAAAGGGGGATAACGTATCAAGTGCTGAGCACCGTTATGTCATGACCTTCCTGGCCGTCGTCAGCAACCCAGAATTTAGTGTTTCGCGTGTAGAGATAGACCGCCCCGGATACTCCTACACCTTTGACACGATGCTTGCGCTAGGCGAAGTCTACGGGCCTGGCTGTGAGCTGTATTTTATTACAGGCGCTGACGTTATGCGGGACATACACACGTGGCACCGCGCCGAGGAACTGCTGACACTGTGTCATTTTATCGCGGCCAGCCGCCCCGGCTACACGTTAAGCGATTATATAGCTCAAACCGACATCGAGAGATTTCGCGGCAATGGACACATTCAGCTCCTAGAAGTTCCGGCAATGGCCATTTCCTCGACCGACTTGCGCCGACGAGTCCGCGCCGGAGAGCCAATTCGATACTTAGTGCCAGAATCAGTAGAAAACTACATCCACGAGCATGGCCTGTATTTAGACAACGTCAGCGGCGGGTCCCTCTAGCTTCCACTATCCACAACTTCTGTTTCGTCCTATAATGTAATTAGCTTGAACATACGAAAAGGAGGCGGCAAATGCATACTGCTATGCGCTATTTGGTGGCCGCAGTCTTTCTTATACTAAGCGTTGCGGTAGGCTCGACCGTGCTTGTGCTCAACGGCCTTGCGCCAGTACCGCTCGATGAAGGACCTGTTACGCTTACGCCTCCGTGGGTTAACGCCAAGGTGAACGTCCTGGTACTCGGGACAGACGCCGGCTTACTTGACGGGGGAAAGCAGGGTGCGCTGCGGACGGATACCATGTTAGTTGTAAGCCTAGACCCCGTGACCTATGAGGTAAGGGTCTTGTCGCTACCCCGCGATAGCCGCGTGTCTATCCCCGGACGCCGACACCCCGATAAAATAAACGCCGCGCACGCTTACGGCGGCATTCGACTCGCCGTCGACACCGTAGAGCGATTGTTAGATATTCCACTCCACTACTACGTGCGCCTTGAGCACCGCGCGTTTAGGCGCTTAATTGATGCCATCGGTGGGGTAGATTACTACGTAGAGAAGAACATGTTCTACGAGGACCCTTACCAAGACCTCGTGATTAACCTTCGTCGTGGACAACAAATCCTAGACGGCAGTAAGGCTGAGCAATACGTAAGATACCGCGGCAGCGACGGGGACATCGGCCGCATTGCCCGTCAACAGCGCTTTATGCTCGCGGCACTGCGCACTATGCTTCGTCCTGCTAATATCATGCGTATAAACTCCATTGTCGATATCGCCCTAAGCAGCGTGCGCACTAACATCGACCCGCAAGCTATTCTTAAGCATCTGCCGCTATTAGATAACATTAGCCCCGAGAAGGTGACCATGCTCACGTTACCCGGCATTGACGGTTGGATAGGCGGAGTAAGTTACTGGCTAGTCGAGGAGCAGGCCATGGATGCCATGCTGCGCGAGCACTTCTGGGACACTTTAACGAGCGAGCCGTCGGAAATTACCGTACGTGTGGAAGATGCCAGTGGCAACAACCTAGGCGCACGTGCGGCCGAGGTTCTTACGCGGCGTGGCTTTCAGGTTTTAGACGTGCGGGCGGCGTCCGAGGTGACAGAGAAAACACGCATAACCGTGCACAACGGCTATGACGAAATGGGCCACACGGTCTATCGCGTACTCAGACAAGGCAACGTGTTCAGTGAGCGGGCCACACGCGACGTCAAAGTTACCATCGTGCTTGGTCAAGATTTCTGGCGATAGGAGGATGGATTGTACTGCAACTAGCATACCAGGCGGCAGCGTTAGCTGCCGACAAGAAGGCGCTTCGTCCGGTTCTGCTCGACCTCTCTTTGCTTGCTCACGCGACCGACTACTTTCTAATAGTCACCGCCACGTCGCGCACGCATGCGCTAACCATAGCTGACCACATCGAGAAGGAGCTTGTCTTAAGCGGCAAGCCTTTTCTCGGACGCGAGGGTGACCAAGAAGGCCAGTGGATACTTCTAGACTTTGGTGCCGTGGTGATACACATTTTCCGCGAGGAAGCACGCGAGTTCTACGCGTTAGAACGCTTGTGGGGCGGGGCGAAGGTAGTCGCGCTATAAGCAAATCTAGCGAGGGGAGAAGCCTTATGAAACTCGTCACCTCAAAAGAAATGCGAGCACTTGAAACACAGGCTATGTCGCAATGCGGCCTGCTTGGCGTTGTCCTCATGGAGAACGCCGGCCTCGCCGTGGTGGCGGCCGGACAGGAGATGCTAGGGGATTATCGTGGCAAGCTTGTTGTCGTGTTGGCCGGCATAGGCAACAACGGCGGAGATGGCCTTGTTGCGGCGCGCCACATTGCGAATCGTGGCGGGGAGGCGAGGGTGTTTCTGCTAGGTACGCCAGACGCGTTGCGCAGCGACGCTCGCACTAACTACGACATACTTGTTTCGATGGGTGTCTCTATACGCGAACTCAGTGAGGATGCCTTGCCTTCGTTAGCGGATTTGCTTAAGAGTGCACCTCTGATTATCGATGCTCTTTACGGCACGGGTTTTGCCGGGCAAATTACAGACCTCGCGGCTGTTGTTGTGCGTCTCGTTAACGATTCAGGTCGCCCTGTGTTGGCGGTAGATGTCCCATCGGGGCTCTTGGCTGACACGGGCGAGGTCTTAGGTCCCTGCGTGCAGGCTACGATGACGGTAACATTTGGGTTACCTAAGCTTGGGCTGTATCTCGAACCCGGCGCACGCTATGCTGGCGCTGTCAGGCTAGCGGATATTTCGCTGCCGCAGCACTTAGTCGCCGCTAGCCGTTTCCGTCACAATCTCATTACGGCGGAATGGTGCCAAGGGCTGCTGCCGGCACGCTCGCCCGACAGCCACAAAGGAACCTTTGGCCGCGTCTTGGCAGTCGGGGGTTCCACAGGCATGACCGGCGCAGTGTGTTTAGCCGCAGAGGCGGCCTTGCGTAGCGGGGCGGGACTAGTCGAGGCCGCGCTGCCAAAATCACTTGAAAAAGCTGTAGCCGGAAGGACCAGTGAAGTCATCACCCATGCCCTAGATGACAACGATACGGGGTATATCGCCACCGGCGCGACAGAGGCGTTTCTGGGCCTAGCTTCGCGCGCCTCGGCGGTAGCACTGGGCATGGGGTTAGGCAGACAGCCAGAAACCATCAACTGGCTCCGCCAAGTCTTGCCGGAAGTGCGCGTACCTCTTGTTCTGGACGCGGATGCCCTATATGCACTTCTGGGCGACACAGCTCTTCTTGCCGGGCATCGGGGGGCGATAGTGGTTACTCCTCACCCGGGCGAGATGTCGCGCTTAACCGGGCTGACGGTTGACGAGATTCAGCGTCGGCGCGTGGATGTGGCCAAGCATTACGCCATGGAATGGCAATGCACCGTTGTGCTGAAGGGTGCGCGCACCGTGGTGGCTGACCCCGGCGGAGAAATCTACCTTAACCAGAGCGGTAACCCCGGCATGGCCACCGCAGGTATGGGAGACGTGCTTGCCGGCGTAATAGCCGCGCTGATTGCGCACCGGCTGTCCCCTTCGTTAGCCGCAGCGTTAGGCGTCTACGCCCACGGCACGGCAGGCGATGCCGCCGCCCGCGCCAAAGGGTTTATGGGTCTCACGGCGAGCGACGTAGTGGCGGCCTTGCCGCAAGTCTGGCGCGACTTAGGACGTTGATTTTCATTGACAGCTCCGTTTGCCCTCAGTATAATAGAAAACGTACCTGCCGAGGGCGGCACTTAACACGTGGGGCTATAGCTCAGCTGGGAGAGCGCTTGACTGGCAGTCAAGAGGTCAGCGGTTCGATCCCGCTTAGCTCCACCAAAAGAATGAGGAATACCAAGGGTTTTGCGCCCTTGGTATTTTAGTTTTTCCGTGAATTTTGCCTTTAAATCGCAAAAGTTCTACCATGAGTTTCAACAAGCGATTTGGCCAACTCTCTTTGGAAACACCTTTTGCATCGCTAGCTCTCCAAGAGGCAGTGAAGGATCGCCTTGGTCTAAACGACAGTCCGCGAGTTGGCTAACGAGCTGCAAATGTGTTTTGGGGAAGCCTACCTTGCCTCCGAGGCTGTGACGCGCCAGTCGGCTTTATAGACGCTGGCAGCAAGACCTATGACTCCAAAGAGTGTAATGACAGCGACGCTAGACCAATAGAGCGGCGAAAAGGGCTGAGTAAGGGCTTCCCGTAGAGCTGCGGCCACGTAGGTGGTCGGGATAAAGCGCGAGGTAACTTGCAGGAAGAACGGCAGTCGTTCCATCGGCATAAAGACTGGAGCAAAGAGAGTCACCAGCGGGGCTACAACTTGCGTGGCCAGACTAGCGGCGTCGGGGGTAGGGGAGTAGAACCCAATGATGGCTCCTAGTCCTGCCAAGCTAAAGGCACCCAACACATAAACGATAATCGTCGGCAGCAGCGCGGGGAGCAGCGGCAGGCCTAGACTGATGCTGCCCACGATCAGCACGATAAATGCGGAGGGCGCGGAAAAGGCCACGCCTCTTGCGGTTAGAGCCATAACAAAGGCCAGCTTGGAAATGGGCAGGGTGGCATACACCTCTAGGACATTAGCCGCTCTCAGGCCAGATATAGTCTGGCCTAAGCCCAGCATAGCGGCCGTTACGGTGCTACTGGCCACGGAGCCAGTCACAACAAATAAGGCTACGGACGGGTCCGACAGGTCGGCAAAGAAACTCAGGAAAAACAAGTAGCTAAGGGGAGAGATGGTAAGTAATATGACGTACCAAGACCACTGGGTGCGCATACTATAGAGCTGTCCTTTGGTAATCCACCAGAAATCCACCAGTGCTTTACGTAGGTTGCCCACTGTTTTCATCCCACTCCCTCCGCGTCAGTTGTGTGTAGACGTCTGCTAACGTAGGTCTTGCCACCTTGAAGTCATCTATCGCGCTGTCCCCTAGCATCGCCTGAAGCTGCCCTAGGGCGTACAAGGTTTCCCCACTTGGCACAGTAAAGCACCATCGCTGACCGTGCAGGTGTGCTCCGGGGAACGGCGTTGCTCCCATGGTGTGCCCGGGCTTTAGCGTAATGATAATCTTAACCACATCGCCAAGAGCGCTCTTTAATTGTCCTGCCGTGCCCAGCGCGCACAGGGTACCGCGGTCAATTACCGCTACTTGGTCGACGACAGAGTCGGCTTCATCTACGTTGTGCGTGACCAAGACGATGGTCGTCCCTTTGTTCTTGCAGAGCTCAAGTAGATACTCCCATACTTGGCGCCGATGCTCGGGGTCTAAATCATTCGTCGGTTCATCGAGGATCAGAATCGGCTTTTCGCCGATAAGGACACTTAGCAGGATGGAGAGCTTTAGCTCCCCGCCGGACAATTGATAGCGCAGCCGTGATGCTTTAGCCTGCAGCCCAAAACGTGCGATCAGGCTCTTGGCGTCGGCAAGCGCTTGTGCCTTACTTAAGCCACGGTGAATCCCCGCATGGACTATCACCTCGGCGAAAGTAAACGAACCAAAGGCTGCGACAGTCTGACCTAGGTAAGCGACGTAGTGTGGGGCCATACTAGGGCAGGCCTGCAGCGAGCGTCCGTAGAGGGTGATGGTTCCCGCAGTCGGCCTAAGCAGGCCCACCATCTGCTTAATCATAGTGGTTTTGCCTGCGCCATTGGGGCCAAACACCCCTAAGATTTCGCCTTTGGCTACGCACAGACTGATATTATCGTTAGCCTTTGTGCCGTTGTCATAAATCTTAGTAACCCCAGAGAGCTCGTAGATATTCTTACTCACGATAGCTTCCCTCCAACAAAGCAAGTCTGGTTCTCATGTACTGGTAACCTGCTACTTCGGTTTTCCCACACAGCAGCTGCCTTTTCCGCAGCCGCGTGCTAAGACCTAGTTCCCCTCCGTGTCCTACTATTGATAAGTACCTATAATACTCTCACACCTCCCTCAATTCACACCAATTATAAAGGAGGCTTGTTAGTATCACAAGGACATTATACTAGCATGTGGTAATCAAGCCTTCCCCTTGAGGGGCCTACGGCTGCTTCCACTAGCTCAATTGCTTCTGCAAAGCATCCTTGGCTTTTCATGATTTCCGCGCCGAACAGCAGGACATCTGCAGCGTCTTTGTGTCTCCCTAGGTCCCGGAACGCATTGGCGAACCGGGTAATTTCCTCTCTAGCGTTATTCGAGTCCTTCTTCAATCTGCATTTCTCGAGCGCCCAAAGACTCTTGACACCTTAGATAGAGCTCGAGCGATAACTCCACTGACACTATCGACATCTCCCATTTTTACGAGACAGACCGCAGCTGCTATTAGCGCCTCTGCCTTGAGATGCTCTCGGCTGGATTTATCCGCTAGCTCGGCTGCCTCTCGCGACGTCTGCAACGCTTTTAGCTTTGCGCGGCTGCCACATCGCCTTTGGCGGAGTAGGCACAGCCAATTAAGTAATGCGTAAGGGCTAGAAATTCCACGCTGCCGGTGCAAGGAGCAAGGTTCTTGGCCGCGTCTACGGCAACATGGATTGCATGATCTATATGACCGGCGTTGTACAGATCGTAGGCTGCGGTGTATCTGCACTCCCACGCCTTGGTGTGGTTGTTGAAAGCGGCGTATTCCTTGGCCGACAACATGTAAGCCATGACAGACTTGATTAAGGCGCCATTTCTCCCCTCAACCTCTGCCTGTATTTCGTAGTACAACGCCAACGTGGCGGGCGGGAACGTGCCACTAAACAACGCGGTGCACACTTGAAACGCATCCGAAGCAAGCAGTTGGTCTGATTCTCCCATTTTCTAGAGCTGTGATGTATGACCGCGAGACCATGCCCTGAGCTAGTTGCCCTTGAGATAGTCCCTTGGCCTTGCGGGCCTCTCTTATGCGTTGGCCTATCACACTTGCACCTCCTGATTTTGGGTCTGACAGTAAATTCTCCACCAATAGCGTGAATCCTTGCAGCTTGCTACCAGATAATCGGCAATAGTGATATTCGGTTTTGCCATCGTTTGGGTGAATCCATAGGACTTGCAGGAATCGCGACTACTGATGTCGTAATGAGCCTTGAGGTGATGGCGAAGTATGCGGACGGTATTGATTGGATTAGGCGTTGCACTGGCAGTGTCGCTAGGCGCAAACGCCTATTTGTACAGCCTAGCTATGCAGACGCCGGAAGTTGTCTACATAGAGAAGGAAGTCCCCACAAACGAGGCTCCCACCGCGCCGCAGTTTGTGGTTATACATGTCAGCGGTGCAGTGGCAAAGCCAGCCGTGTACACACTGCCGGCAGGCAGTCGTGCCCACACTGCAGTGGAAGCGGCAGGCGGTGCCTTGGCCACAGCCAACCTTTCGGCCATAAACCTTGCGAGAGTGTTAACTGACGGCGAGCAACTGCATATTGCCGCTATGGGCGAGACAGCTCCGCCTGCCGGAGCACCCACAGGGTCAGGGCAGGCGAGAGGGGGCACCGTCAATATCAATACCGCTTCGCAGTCCGAGCTTGAGACACTTCCCGGCATTGGGCCAACTAGGGCGCGAGCAATCATCGCGCATCGTACGCAGCATGGTCCCTTTGCGCGTATTGAAGACATCCAGAACGTGACCGGCATAGGGGAGAAGACATTTGAGAGCCTAAAGAGCTTGATTCGCGTGCGGTAAAGTCGTCGTGCCAAGGCAATGGGGATGTTTGCGCCGGAGGGCTCGCTATGAGCCCTCTTAACTATTTGCCCCGAACTTGGACAAACTAGGTCCGAGGTGAATGAATTGCGCAAACTGATATGTGCAAGCATCGTCGTCGTGCTCATGGTTCTGCTCCCTCTGACGAGCCTTGCGCAGGCACCCGGCAGCCGTAACCTACGGCAAGGCGATTCTGGTCCGGATGTGACTGAAGTGCAGCGTCGATTACAGCGCTGGGGCTACTACCAGGGGCCTATCAGCGGTACGTTCGGCCCCCAAACACTTGCGGCGGTGCAGGCGTTTCAGCGCCGCCATGGTCTGCCCGTAACGGGGATTATCGCTAGCCGCACTTTTGCCGCGCTAGGCATAACCATGCGCCCGGCGGCAGTAGCTCCTAACAGGGCGGCAGCGGTAACTCCCACTCGCGGCGTTAGCCCAAACGATATGCAGCTGCTCGCGCGTGCTGTCTACAGCGAGGCGCGCGGTGAGCCATTTGAAGGGCAGGTAGCTGTGGCGGCAGTGATTATGAACCGTATCCGGAGTCCCTTGTTCCCTAATACAATCAGCGGAGTAATTTTTCAGCCCTTGGCTTTTACCGCGGTAGCCGACGGCCAGTTTTATCTTACCCCTAATCAGGAAGCTTTCCGCGCCGCCCAATTAGCCGTCAACGGGTGGGACCCGAGCGGCGGGGCGCTGTACTACTTCAACCCACGCACCGCTACTTCGCCTTGGATATGGACGCGCCCCTACATCAAGACCATTGGCCAACATCGCTTCCTGCGTTGACGGCGAACAGGAGGACAAGTATGCACAGGAGGACCTTTTGGGTCGCAATAGCTCTGCTTGGCAGTGTTGCGGCAGGTAGTGTGTTTTGGGGTCTGCATCAACTTGGCATTCGCAACCGACTGCAGACGCGGCTCGAAAACACTTACCAGCGGGCTTTCCACGAACTAAATTTCAATATGGGGGCCATCGAGGCTGAGCTGGCCAAAGCGACAGTGGCCAGCACCGCAGAGCAGACGATGATTCGCCTCGCGGCAGTATGGCGTCAAGCTTACGCTGCCCAAGAGAAGATGGGTCAAGTGCCGCTAGGGGTAGCGGAGTTCGAAAACACAGAGCGTTTTCTCGCCCGCCTTGGGGATGCCGTGCTGTCCGTTGCCTCTACAGGCGTTATGCCCACGGCACAGGAGCGAAAAATGCTTGACAAACTAAGCAGGCAGGCCCGGGAGCTCTCTAACTCTCTACTTGTGCTGCAATCTACAGTGCTTGCCGAAAACGTGCGCTTTACAGACCTTGAACTGCGGACATTAGGGGATCGTGCACCTCGCGACAGCGCAGTGCTTGGGCAATTTCGCCAAGTGGAGGAACAAGTGCAGCAATTTCCGGAAGTGCCGATGGGCGACCACGTGAACATTGCCGTACCGCCACCGCTCGCCGTGACCGTAGCTCCTACTCCAATCGCTACGGCCGAGGCCAATGCACGGCAGTTTGTTCGCCATATTGGCGCGGACTTACGTTTACAGAGCCAAGTGACTGTGACGGACGCAGTCGTCCCACACTACTCCTTTGTCTTTGCACATCCCGAAGACGCAAACCGCCGCGTAACAGTGGAAGTGGTAAGAAACGGCGGGCGAGTATTTCAGATGTTTGCCGAGCGCGCTACTGCAGCACCTGTGCTGCCCGGAGCCGAGTTGCAGGCCAGAGCCGACAGGTTCCTGTATGAGCGCGGCATCGCGAACATGAAGCTTCTCGGCGTGGAAGAGTGGGGAGGCTCGGTAATCTTCACCTACTGCTATGCGGCCGATGGCATCCTCTTCTATCCAGACCTGCTGCGGGTGCGAGTGGCGCAGGACAACGGCGAAATACTGAGCTTTGAGGGCAACGGGTATGTGAAGTATCACCGCGAGCGGGGCAACTTCAGCGAAGTAGTAGGCATAGCCGCCGCTACTGCTAAGCTTAACGAAACCCTTGAGGTAATTGCGGGACCGCAGCGTGTGGTGTTGTTTGACCGCCGCGGTGTAGAAGTGCTGTGTTGGGAGTTTACGGTGCAGCGCCGTGGGGGCACAGAGCAGTTCTTGGTGTACATTAATGCCGTTACCGGGCGAGAGGAGAATATCGTGCGGTTAGACGCAAAACCGGCAATTATGCCTCCGGCCCATGCTCGTTAACAGCTGACGCGCCAATCATCAATGACCTATTAAGCCCGCCAATATTATTGGCGGGCTATGCTTGCGCTGCTGTATAGGGATTCTATTGCAGGTAACGAGATGTTTGCGGCGAAAGAATACTTGGGAGGGGATACTATTGGACCATACGATTCTCATCGGCGGTGCAGCCGGGCAGGGCATGGACACCATCGGCCACTTGCTGGCCAAGGCACTTAAGGAGCTAGGCTTTTGTGTTTCCCTGCACAAGGACTATATGTCGCGCATCAGAGGCGGTCATAACTTTGTCAAAGTGCGTTTCTCCGACCGCCCCATTTATGCCCACGCGGATGAACTAGCAGTGATTGTAGCGCTAAATCTTGAGACAGTCGAGCTACATAGTGACAAGCTCGCAAATGTGGGTAAAATTATCTCTTTAGAGGACGCAGATAAAATAGACAGCGCACTCAAACAGAGGACGATACCCCTGCCGTCCACGGAGATTGTCCGGCAGGCAGGTAATAGGTTAGTTGTCGGGACTGCGGCGCTAGGGTGCGTGTTTAAGCTGTTTGCCTTGCCCCTAGACGCTCTGGTAGCTACAGCGCGCAGCACCTTTTCGCAGGAAGCCTATGTGGCCAACAAAGTTGCGGCTGAAATAGGGTATGACGCCGTGGAGCCGATAACCAAGGTGGATGAGGTCGCGCCATGGGACAACATCTTTATCAACGGGAATGAAGCGATAGCTTTAGGCGCGTTAGCCGCCGGCTGCAAGTTCTACGCGGGCTACCCCATGACCCCAGCCACCGGTATTATGACCTATTTGGCCAAGAAATCCAGTCAAGCTCCGATTCTTGTCGAGCAGGCCGAGGACGAGCTGGCCGCGATCAACATGGCGCTCGGAGCCTCCTATGCGGGCGTCAGGGCGATGACAGGCAGCTCCGGCGGCGGCTTTGCGCTTATGGCGGAAGGCGTCAGCTTGGCAGGCATCACCGAAACACCGCTGGTAATTGCCGTGGCGCAAAGGCCCGGCCCCGCTACAGGTCTACCCACCCGCACCGAACAGAGCGACCTAAACTTTGTCATACACGCGGGACACGGTGAGTTTCCGCGCCTAGTAACTGCCCTGCGGCACCCGGCGGATGCGTTTTACCAGACGGTTAGAGCCTTTAACCTAGCAGAGAAGTATCAAATACCGGTGTTCCTGTTGACCGACCAATACTTGGCGGACTACACAGAGACCGTAGAGCCATTCGACTTTTCCGCGGTAAGCATCGAACGGCATTTGGTCAGCGAGCCTGCTGTCGGGGAATATTTGCGCTACGAGTTGACGGCAAGCGGCTTATCGCCGCGCATTGTACCAGGAAGATTTGCGGGTAAGCTCGTGTACCTCGACAGCGACGAGCACGACGAAGCCGGACGGATAACGGAAGCTGCCGCCGTGCGGCAAGCAATGGTGGAAAAGCGACAAAGAAAGGTAGCTTGCTTAGCCGCCGATCACTTGGAGCCTGAGTATATCGGCTGTGAGGAGCCAAGAACCTTGCTTGTGTGCTGGGGTTCGACGTATGGGGCGGTAAAGGAAGCAGTGTTGACACTAAACAAAGCAGGGCATGCTTTGGGGGCCTTGGTCTTCGGGGACATATATCCGCTGCCAACTAAGTTGCTTGCGCTTTACGCGCGCAGAGCGGAGAAGCTAGTAAACCTCGAGCAGAACTCAACAGGTCAGCTCGCCGGCTTAATTAAGCAGTACGCCGGGCTAATCTGCAACGTAAGCCTGCTTAAGTACGACGGCAGGCAGTGGAGTAAAGACGAAGTGCTAGCCGCGTTGAAAAGGGAGGTGCTGTAAGTGTTTACTGTCAGTAAGGACACGGCGTGGTGCCCCGGCTGCGGGAATTTTGGCATACTCGAAGCGCTAAGAGACGCGCTAATCTCTCTTAATCTAGAACCGCATCGGGTAGTTATAGCTTCAGGCATCGGGCAGGCGGCCAAAACCCCGCAGTACATCACGGCCAATATGTTTAACGGCCTCCACGGACGTTCCCTCCCCGCAGGTATAGGCATTAAGCTAGCCAACAAGGAGCTTACGGTCATAGTCGAAAGTGGTGACGGCTGTTCCTATGGCGAAGGCGGCAACCATTTTATCCATGCCGTGCGCCGCAACCTAGATATTACGCATATTGTCCACAATAACCAAGTCTATGGCTTGACGAAAGGTCAGGCTTCGCCCACTACCGCCAAGCAACAAAAGACCGAGCTACAATTTGACGGCGTGCAAATGCAGCCGCTTAACCCCCTAGCCGTGGCCTTAAGTCTTGGTGCGGGGTTTGTGGCGCGCGGTTTTTTCGCCGACAAAAAGCAGCTTGCCTCACTTATCGCAGAGGCCATCTCCTATCGCGGTTACGCTCTGCTAGACATCCTCCAGACGTGCCCTTCATTTAACAAGGTGAACACCTTCAAGTGGTACAAAGAGAGGGTCTATTATGTGCTCCCCCAGTACGACCCCACGGATATCGCACAAGCGCGTCAGACCGCCGAGGAGTGGGGCGAGCGTATCCCGCTCGGTGTCATATACAGGAGGGAGCAAGCAGAATATGCCGCTCTGCACCCGATGCTCTGCGCCAATCCACCACTCGCCGACTTGCCGCTCGACCCCCAGAGTGCCAAAAGATTCATGGACGACTTCCGCTGAAGCAAAAGGGACGGAGCTTTTGCTTCATCCCTCTTCTTCTCATTCTTCATTCAGCTCAAAATCGCGTTGACTAAAGAAACATTAGAGGTGTTGTATGAGTACTAGAAGTTCATGGAGGAGAGTATTTGCAGTAGCCCTCATTGCTGTGGTTCTCCTCAGCAACTATTCCCTCGCATTACTCGATGGTTTTTTATCGGCATTATTGAGAGGATTTGGTGATTTATCGGGTCCCTTCCTAATCAGCATGTTAGCTGGCCCCATCTTTGTTTTAGCTTTTGCGTCCATATTCTTGTTGGTGCTAGGACAACTAGGACCAGAGGCAGACGCCTCTACCTTTGTAGCAAGGTATCGATTTCGCGCTAAGGTTATCTTGCTGTTTGGGCTCATAACTAGCCTGAGCACCTACTCACAGATCCAGGGGAACGCATTGCTGTTTATGATTCCCTTATCACATATCTTTATGTCTCTGACGGTTTACGTTAGCGCTTTCCTCAGGACTGACAGGTCTCTGCATAAAGGCATGTTCCTCATAACGCTGCTACTGCTAGTGGGGGCGTTCTTTACGGCAGGACCAATCCTTCACTATAGGAATCTGTTCTTTCACGCGTCACAGATCATAGCATGGATATGCTATTACTACTGTGAGACTCGGGGTTTATACCGGTTCGCAGTGAGGGCACCGTAGAAGCAAAAGGGACGGAGCTTTTTGCTTCATCCCTTTTCTTCTCATTCTTCGTTCAGCTCGAAACCACGTTGCCTGAAGCACTCTCTGATGTGCGACATGGGTATCCTCTTGACCTTGGAGCCTTTCTCCAAGGTCATTATGCGTCCTACCGTCTGCAACATGCCCGGCAGGGTGATGTCCTTAAAGCCGAGCTCGACCATGATATGGACGATTTCCGGGTGGTCGGTAGCAAGTTTATAGATGCTGTCGCTAGCTTTAATCTGCTTCATTAATTAGCCCTATCGGGACTGCTACTTTCATCCAAAGTCCTGCCGCTGTCGTCTGCTATCCCTAAAGCATCGTCCATCGGGACAGCATTTGGATCATCGCTTTGCATGCAATCCCCTATTGCTTGGAGCATCAGGACAAACGAGGTTCCCGCAAATGCTCCAAGACCAACCCAAACCCACCACAAAACCGGCGAATCCACTACGAACAGGCTGGCTCCAACGAAAGCAAACAGAAGCACAGACACCATTGTTCGACGAGGATGACGCCAATGGCATCTTCCAGCGAGCATGGCAGACGATAGCATGATTGCGAGGGCACTAAATATTGACGCGCTAAGAAGTTCTGCCTGCCCTCTCAGCTGGTTTGATACGAAGACATGAAGAGACAATGCGATTAAGAACGCTCCAAATCCTACAAACCATGGAGCATCAGGCGGCCGGTTTGACTTATCCACGTTAGGGTCCTCCTTCACTTTCACTGTCCGCACGTTCCTCGCGAAGCAAAAAGCTCCGTCCCTTTTGCTTCCTTTTGCTTCAGGGCCTACTTAGTTCTAGGTTACGAAACGCAGCCAAGGGGACAGCTTCTTCGGCAGTGTCGAGATATGAAATCGCCACGCGGTCACCGGGCTGCGTCAAAGCTACGTGAGGGCTAAGGGCTGCAGTTGCGGTAAATGTGCGGCCGGAGGCTTCCAAGCGGAAGTAGAACAACGTGGTACCTTCGGTTGTGGCTGCACCGACACGCAAAACTTTCCCCTCTAAGCTCTCAAGGAGCGCGACATCGGTGGGCACCACCGCACCTAAACCTTGCCCCAGATACTGCTTGTAGGCCAGCACGGCTCTTAGCAAGGTCGGCTCGACAATGGTCCGTCCGGTGCGGGCATTCACTATACCCACGGCCTTTAAGATGTTGGTGTCAGAGAGCACCGGTACCACGTACGACTCGGCTCCGTAAAGGTTATACAAGAGGGGCTGCGAGCCATGCCAGCCCACAAAGTCAGCTACTGCGGCATTAACCGATGATACTGCCGCTGCTTCGTTAAAGAAGCCGACGGCATAGCGATAGTAGGTGATTTCGCCCGTGCGCCCGTCCATCATAGTGTAGCCCATCAGCGAATCATCGCGGCCTGCGGCTGCCGTGTGACCGGTAAACCAATAAAATCTCCCGTCGGGCCCAACCACGCCGAACACGTCGCTGGCACCTTCCCAAGCAGTGGGCAGGTGCATGTCGCGCTTCGTGAAGAGGGAGTTCCAGTAGCCATGCACGAAACGACCGAACCAATCGTTATGCTTTTCGGCAATGAACTCAGGGATTACCTGGTCTACCCACGTCGGCACAGCATCTAGGGCATACTCCTGCATTTCGCCGGTAGCCGGGTCTACTATGACAACCCCGGTTACTACAGTGCCGGTTTTCCCGACGGTCGGCTTGCCAATGCTCATTACCCAGCGCGGATTTGCCTCGTCATCTAGCTCAAAGCTTGGGTCAAGCAGCAGTACATCTCTGTGTTGACCATAGATGTGTCGGCGCAAATCGCTGCCAAAGTACGCGCCGACAGTGTAGCGCATGGGCGAGGCTCGAAACTCTGCTGGCACCCCAGCATCTTCTGCATCTACTATAACGTATCCGGGTGCTTCGCGGAAGTTAAACCAGCGTAAGAGGCCGCGAAAGTCCACGGGTCCTACCCAATACAACTCGCCGTCGACAAGCTGGATGTTTAGGTGCCCGATCTCAAACCCCGCACCCATGGCTCCGAGCACCTTCTGTGCGCGCCACAGCGCGTTTTCGTAGGGCACGAGTCTGATATGCTCAAGGTTCATAACAGGCGCTGGCACGTCGGACACAGTGACGACGGGCACATCGCGCAAGTCCGTTGCCCTATGCGGCACGACAAGAAAGTTAAGATATAGGGTCACAAGGAGGGAGGCCGTCAGTAGCGCTCCCGTAAAGCGCGCGGTGGCCTTGTCTTTTTTCGCCCCGCCTACGAGGACCTCTAGCAGTGTATAGAAAGCGTTGATAGTCAAGGGGAGCAGGACCACCGTGTAGCCCACCCACGGGACCAAAGCGGGCAACGTCAAATACACCCATAGCCAGCATAACGGTACCCCGACCGCTAACCGCCATACCTGCCCGCGCAAAAACTGCAACGGGCGCGACCTGAGCAGATCAATACGCAAGTTAATTAACCCAAGACACATCCACAGCAATACTTCTGCCATGCCTATCACCTTGCCTTTCTGAATTCACCTTGCTATACGCAGGAGCAGGGCGGGAGTTTCACGCGTTCCCGAGAACTACAGGCGAAATTGGTCGGCTGTCTGCTGTAGCTCGTCGGCCAAGGCGCTTAGTTGTTGTGCCGCAAGCGAGGTCTCCCGCGAAGATGAGGCAACTTGGTGGGTTATGGAGCTGAAATTATCCATAGAAGCTGCTACTTCGTTAGCAGCGGCAGCCTGTTCTTCGCTCACCGCAGATATGCCCTCGATGGTCAACGCAATGTCGTTAATGTTGGTGATAATGCCCGTTAACGCTGCTTGCGCCCCTGTAGCACCTTCGGCCCCTTGCGTACTCAGCGCGATAGCGGCGTCGATTTGCTGGAGGATGGTACTCGTCAAGTCTCTTATCTCTTTCGTGGACCGACGGCTCTGTTCAGCTAAGCTGCGCACTGCGTCGGCAACCACGGCGAAGCTGCGCCCGTGCTCACCCGCGCGCGCGGCCTCAATCGCGGCGTTAAGAGAGAGCAGATTGGTCTGGTCGGCGATATCGCCGATGACTGCCGCCATGCCCCCAATTTGGTTGGAAACAGAGGAAAGGCTGAGCACACTCTCCTGTACAGTTTTAAGCGTGTCGATAGCCTTGCCAATCTTCAGGGTACCCGCTTGGGCAACCTCTCTTGCCGTTGCTCCGGCAGCCGCGGCGTTCTGGGCATTAGCGGCGATCTCTTGCGTTGCGCCCGCCAAGTGCTCTATGGTTTGAGATATCTCTTTAGTGATACCGACTTGGTTGTCATTGCCGGTGGCTACTTCTTTAATGGAGCTACTTAGGCCTAAGGCGCTGGCCGCAACTGACTGACTCGCGGTCTGCACGGAAGAGACAAGAGCTCGTAGATTTGTGATTGTCGCGCATAGCGAGCGCGAGAGGTCGCCAATTTCGCTGCGATCGCTTAACGCCTGATAGGTGGAAGTCAGGTCGCCTGCCGCTAATCTGCCGACTTCGTTCTTAATCCGAATGACCGGCCGCACTATGCTTGCATATATGTAGATAATTACCGCCAGCGCCGCTAGGCAGCTGAAAACTACATTCAGATATGTCATACGGTTAGCGGTGGCAGCGGAGGTGCGCAGGCTGGCTAAAGCTGCGGCGGAAGCATGTTTATAGTGACCCTCAATTAGCTGTAACGACTCAAGGATGCTCTCGCCGGCCGGGATATACTCCGCAAGGAGCAGAGACGTGGCTGCACGCATGTTGCGGGCACGACCGTAAGCGAGGATGCGCCCGCCTAGATCATGAAAAGCAGCCAGTTCACTCTGCAGGGTTGAGGTAAGAGCGGCAACTTCCGGTGTCAGGACGTGCCCTTCTAGTCGTGCTATGTGGTTGGTTAAGTCCTCAGCCTGTGTCAAGATCCGGCTTTCATAGAACGTAAACCGCTGCGGATCGAGGATGGCGTCACGAATATCGACCTTAATGCGCGTAAGAGTAAAGCCGGCCCCCTGCAGTTCGTGTAGTGCCTCCAAGCTGTTGGAGGTTAACTGCCGCGCTTTGGCATCTTTACTCCCTACCACACTCACGCGGTAATAAGCAACCAATAAAATAGCCGTAAGCACCAGCAGCGTAGCACTAACCACTTTAGTAATAACCGAGTGTCGCATATGCTTCCTTCTTTCCTGCAAATATAGGCCCTTATCACAGCCTTCTGCATTTTATCGATTAGATGTTAAAGCAGTATTACACACGTATTGTGTTCACAATGGCTCCGAGGTGCTGTTGACGGGAACAAGGCAGTCAGATAAAATTGTTGCGTAAAATGGTCAGGCCACCTGATGATATGGCGTATCGCCATGAACCAAGAAGGCGGGAGTAGCGGTGTTTAAGCCCATTAAAACGAAGCGTGTCTACAGACAAGTGGCTGAGCAAATTCAGGCGCACATACGGGCAGGCAACCTCAGACCGGGCGACAGGCTGGTGTCTGAGCGCGAACTGGCAGACCTACTGCAAGTGAGTCGGGCTGCCGTACGTGAGGCCTTAAGCGCGCTCGAGTTTGTGGGCGTGGTCGAGAGCAGACAGGGCGAAGGGACATTTGTGGCAGAGGTCAGCGAACACGCTTTTGCCGAGCACTTGGCTTTACTCCTAGCCTTCGAGCGCCGAACAAGCCTTGATATGCTGGAGATGCGCAAAATCCTTGAAGTAGCTGCGGCAGAACTGGCCGCACAGCGGGCTGACCGCCACGACCTCGAGAAGATTGAACATGCGCTTTTGCAGATGCAGCGTGACCTAGAGCGCGACGTCCTAGGTGAGGAGAATGACGGCTTGTTTCATCGCGCTATAGTGGAAGCCGCGCGAAACACCATGTTGTCAAAAACTATGAGTCTCATCTACGACTTAGTCGTGCACAACATGCGCACTAGCAGGCAGCACCTGTTTCATAACCCGCATAATCGCCAACTGCTGTATGAGCAGCACCAGAATGTGTTTAATGCCGTAAGACGTTCCGACAGCGCAGGGGCCCGCCTAGCTATGATTGCGCACCTCGAGTTTGTCGAAGCAGAGCTCTTGCGGGACGAGATTTCCCGAAGTGATGCCGATTCTACTGCATAGGAGGCATAGTAGTGAACATTTGTATTCCAATTAAACAAGTGCCGGAAACTAGCGACGTCAAAATGGACAAGGAAACCGGGACGATGATTCGCGA
Organism: Selenomonadales bacterium; assembly: GCA_018335585.1. Taxonomy (NCBI): domain Bacteria; kingdom Bacillati; phylum Bacillota; class Negativicutes; order Selenomonadales; species Selenomonadales bacterium. Next base: position 3,802 of record JAGXRZ010000052.1, on the reverse strand, counting down.
AGGCGTAGCCAGCGTCATCAACCCACTCGACTTGTATGCCATTGAAACCGGCTTGCTACTAAGAGAGCAGCACGGCGGCAGTGTCACTGTCTGCACAATGGGCCCTCCGGCCGCGGCCAAGGCGCTAAAAGAGGCTATTGCTATGGGTTGCGACGAAGCAGTTTTAATCACCGATAAGAAATTTGCCGGGGCCGATACTTGGGCGACTTCGTATACTTTATCCGAAGCAATTAAGCAAGTTGGTAGCTTTGACCTTATCCTCACCGGCGAGAGGGCGACGGACGGCGACACCGGGCAGGTCGGCCCGGGCATCGCCGCTTGGTTAGACTTACCATTAGCCACTTACGTCAGCAGGATTGACTCAATCAGCGCAGAGGGCATCGTAGTAGAACGGCTGGTTGAAGAGGGGTACCAAATTTTAGAAATGCCCTTACCGGCGCTGCTTACGGTCGTTAAAGAGATTAGCAATCCTCGCTTGCCGACGCTGCGGGGCAAGAAGAAGGCGCGAGCCTATACTCTGCGCACCATATCGGCAGAAGCGCTCGCCTTAGACGAAGGCAAGCTAGGCCTGCGCGGTTCGCCCACAAAAGTTGTCCGCATTGGCTATCCAAAAGTAACGCGTGGCGGTAAGCTGGTAAAGGCTGTAGGCGAAGAAGCGCTAAACAGCGCCGTCGACACTTTGCTTGACTTTCTCAAAGAAAAGAAGCTGGTTTAGGAGGAAGAGAACATGCCCTACGTTTGGACGCTAGCCGAGCAAAGCAATGGACGCCTGCGGGAGGTCTCTTTCGAACTGCTAAGTCGCGGCCGCAAGCTCGCCGATAAGCTGGAGACGAAGCTATGCTCGCTGTTATTAGCAGGTAACGTCAGTGACGAAGCGCTCCGCGAACTCATAGCTCGTGGCGCGGATGAGGTATACGTCGTCGACGACCCGCGGCTGAACAAGTTTGTCGTAGAAACGCATAGCAACGTCCTGGCAGACCTAATCAGGCGGTACAAACCGCACACCATCTTGGCCGCAGCTACCTCTACCGGCCGCACCTTAATGCCCCATGTGGCGATAAAGGTTACCGCGGGTCTTACGGCCGACTGCACCGAACTCGATATTGAAGAGGGCACAAGGCTCCTGCTCCAAACTCGCCCGGCGATTGGCGGCAACATTATGGCGACGATTAAGTCTCCTAACCATTGGCCGCAGATGGCCACTGTACGGCCGAAGTCGAGCAAGCCTTTACCGCTAGATTCCACCCGGCAAGGCCACATTACGCGCATCACCATGCTCGATGAGCACTACGACGACCGCGTCAAAGTCTTGGGGCTAAGGCCTTATGAAGAAGGTTTGGCAGGTATAGAGGAAGCCGACGTGGTAGTGGCCGGCGGAAAAGGCATGAAGAAGGCCGAGAACTTTGGCCTGCTGCGCGAGCTAGCTCGTCAATTAGGGGGCGCAATCGGCGGCACACGCGATGCCGTAGACCGCGGCTGGCTCACGTACCCACATCAAATCGGGCTAAGCGGCAAGACCATCTCGCCGAAGCTCTACGTTTGTGCCGGGGTATCAGGCTCCATTCAGCACTTAGCGGGTATCAAGACCTCGGAGTGCATTGTCGCGATTAACCAAGACCCGGATGCGAATATATTCCAAGTCGCAGACTTTGGCATCGTTGGCAACCTATTTGAGGTTGTGCCGCTGCTTAACGCCAAGCTAGAAAACTGCAAAAAGGAGGGCAAGTAGGTGCGCTACAATGCTGTTACAGCCAAGGTCGTAGACGAGCTTAGGCGAATTGTCGGGGCCAAGAACGTAATTACCGACGAGGAGCGGATGGAGGCCTACTCGCACGATGAAACTAACAAGGCGGAGTACGGACGCATGCCCGACGTGGTGGTAACGCCAAGCACTACCGCGGAAATTGCCGCCATTGTTAAGCTCGCGAATCGTGAACTCATCCCCATTACGCCGCGCGGCGCGGGCAGCGGTCTCTCCGGCGGGGCAATCCCTGTTTTCGGGGGCATCTTGCTGTCGGTTGAGAAAATGAACAAGGTCCTAGACATAGACTATGCTAACATGACGATTACGGCCGAAGCCGGTATCGTAACGAATGACATCAACGCCCTGATCAAAGAGAAAGGGCTGTTCTATGCGGGATACCCGATGAGCCTAGAAACCTGCTTCTTGGGCGGGAACATTGCCGAAAATGCCGGCGGAGGCAAGGCTGTTAAGTACGGGGTAACCGGACGGTATGTCATGGGCATGGAGTTGGTTACGCCGTTAGGCGACGTGGTCAAGCTAGGCGGCAAGCTCACTAAGGACGTAACCGGCTACGACCTAAAGCAGCTCGTGGTAGGCTCGGAAGGAACTTTAGGCATCGTCACCAGTGCGACGCTTAAGCTGACCGGCCTGCCGACCGCTAAGTCGAACCTACTGGTGCTCTACAAGACGCCTAAGGAAGCTATCGACACAGTGCCGGTTGTTATGGCAAAAGGGACCATCCCAACCGGAATAGAGTTTATGGACAAACTTTCCGTACAGACATCGTGCAACTACTTAAATGAGAGCCTGCCTTACCAGCAAGCCGGGGCCATGCTGCTGTTTGAAATCGACGGGACAAACCAAGAGCAAGTCGACCTAGAAACAGAGGCAGTCGGCGACTTGTGCATGGAGCACGGCGCTATCGAAGTCTACGTCGCCGATAATTACACTACGCAAGAGCGCATCTGGAGTGTGCGCCGCAACATTGCCGAGGCTTTCAAAGTGGTGTCGCCGGTGCAGAGCCTTGAAGACATCGTAGTGCCCATTGCCGCGATTCCTGACCTGATACCGGAGCTAGAGCGGCTCCAGGCGAAGTACGACATTAAGATTCCGTGCTATGGGCACGCCGGTGATGGGAACCTGCATGCGACGCTGGTGAAGAACCCAGCACACACAATGGAGCATTGGCGCGAAATGCTGCCGCAGGCGTTGCGTGAGCTGTACGCCGCGACAAAAGCCTTGGGCGGCAAGATTAGCGGCGAGCATGGCATTGGGTTAAAGCGCAAAGAATATATGCTCGAGAACATGGACCCGGTTGAGCTTAACTTAATGAAAGCCATCAAGAGTGCTTGGGATCCCAACAACATTATGAACCCAGGCAAAATCTTTGACCTCGCGTAGTTTGTTAAGAGGAGGGGGAGAGATGGCCGTAGTAAAAATACCTTACTCTAGGGGCTTTGTTGACCTTACGGTAGATGACCAGAACCTTGTCGGAGTGCTGGAATCACAGGCGCATCACTATACGCCAGCCGCCAGCCAAGCTGACTTGGTCAGGCAAGCTCTAGAGCACCCCATAGGTTCGCCGCGCTTGCGCGAGCTGGCCAAGGGCAAGGCCCGCATAGTGATTATTACAAGTGATCACACCAGACCGGTGCCAAGCAAAATCACCTTGCCGCTCCTTTTGGCTGAGGTGCGGGAGGGGAACCCGCAGGCAGACATCACTATCTTGATTGCGACAGGTTTTCACAGGCTGACTACGCCCGCAGAGATGCTTAACAAGTTTGGCGAAACGATTGTACAAAATGAGCGCTTGGTAAACCACGACTGCAGGGACGAGGCGAGCTTAGTCGAGGTAGGAACTCTCCCTTCCGGCGGTAGGCTAGTGCTGAACAGGCTTGCCGTCGAAGCCGACCTGTTAATATCCGAAGGGTTTATTGAGCCGCACTTCTTCGCCGGCTTTTCCGGCGGACGCAAGAGCGTTATGCCCGGCGTGGCCTCGGCGACTACCGTGCTCGCTAACCACTGTGCGCAGTTTATCGGCAGCCCCAAGGCGCGAGC